>CAZZYE010000086.1:0-14201 GCA_964658145.1 uncultured Stigonema sp. | reverse complement strand
TCCCTTTTTTTATCAACAATTAGCAATTAGCAGTCCTTACCCATTACCATACATTCTACGCATTTTGTAAATTTCTGGTAGCTGCCACCAAGCAACATGAGGATATTCGTGATGTTCCTCGTGGTAGCCAAAATGATAACAGGTGATAAATGACCACAAAATTGGCAGTGAGATAGTGTGGGCGCGATGAGGTGTAGTGTAACCGCCTTCTGGCTCTCGATGGGGTTGGAAAGTCCCAAAATAAAATAATTGTAACGAACTCAAAATTGGGGGAATTGCCCAAAAGTAGGTGAGATTATCTTTGGGTATATGGAGTAGATATTGAGCGAGGTTATAAATAATCATTAAACAAATAATTTGCCGCCAACTCCAGTAACCTTTCATAAAATGAAAATACCATGCAAAGAAATTTTTGTGTTTACCGTCGTGGAAATCGGGGTCTATTTCACTAGCGGGACGGTGGTGATGCACATGGTGCTTTTTTAGTAACTTTTTATAGGATAAACACCCATAAAGTGTTAAACATAGTGACCCAATCAAATGATTAATTTTGCTGTTTTTCGGAAATACTACCCCATGCATGGCATCATGGGCAGTAATGAATAATCCCGTATAAAGAAATGTTTGCCAAAGTATGGCAGGCAATAAGGTTAAAAAATTAAATTTGGCAATATCTATTGAGAGTAATACAGATAAGCTCGTTGCCCAGATCGCGATCGTGGCAATAACGATTAAGATCTCTGCTTTTTCAGATGCATTCTTGGGTTCTATGGAATAACTGGGTTGTTCTGATTGGATCACGGTTTTACTCCGTCTGGGGATGAAAATTCACAAAAGCAGGGTCGCGACAAAATGCACCTACCACCAGACATCACAACTCCATCAGTGGTCGGCAATATGCATTAAGTAACACTAACACGATATTATGTAGAAATATTAATTTATTTTAAATAATATTGCATATTTGACAGCATGACAACAAATGGCTGACTCGCTTAAGTTAGCTGAAACCTGACCTTGACTATTAAGTGCTATAACTCTTGAGAATCAAAGGTTTCAACCTTTGCCTGGGAATAAATTTTGGGCGGTGTAGAGATGCTGATTTTCGCGTTTCTACTAAGTGTCATCCCTATTAGGAAACAAATGTAACCTATTTGAAAAGGTTTTAGCTTTCAGAAGTAAAATTTATTTCCAGTAGGGTGGACACTGCCCACCAATTGTTTAGCAAGGTGGGCAGTGCCCACCCTACATTAGATTTGCCAATAGTATCGTTTATTTCCTAGTAGTGATAGCGAGACAAGTGATAATTCCACCTATAGACAGACTGGTAAGCTTGTAGGTTTTTTTAGTTCGCCTAGCACGTAAACAGTCCCAGCCTGACAGTTAAGACGGTTAACGAGGAGAGTAGGAAACGAGGTTGAGGACATCACGCACTACGCTATAACCGTAGAGGTCCCAAAGTAGGTAAGCGAGAAAACCAATCATCGCTAAGCGTCCTTGCCACAGTTCAGACTGAGGAGTAAAGCCAAACTTAACGGCATTGCGATCGCTACCATTATATGCTTTTTCAGTTGCATCAGTAGGGTAAGGTCCTGTTGATTTTGTCATTGTTAAGTTTCCTAAAGAATCATATGACACTATCATAGTATTTACCCACCCAATTACTGCTATCTGTCTGTAGTCGCAATGTGCTAGCAAGTCCTAAGGATGAGATTTTGTGAAGAGACGTTCCGGCGGTCTGTACGGAGTTAGCGGTGAACAGACGTTGCGGCGGAACGTCTGTACGGAGTTGGCGGTGAACAGACGTTGCGGCGGAACGTCTGTACGGGAGCAATATAGTTCTTAAGTTGCTACGAAAAATCTAACGTAAGTCAGAAGGTTTCCTGAATTCTATCAAGATAGTACGAGAGGGTGAGAACCCCCGTGTTTCTAACCGGGGATGAAACCCGACACGGAGGGTTTTAACCTACAGTGTCTCTTGCCCACTGTTCAATAATCTCACTGACACTCATTCCTTTAATCTCAGCAAGGTCTTGTAATATTTGCCAAGCCGTAGGCGTCAACAATACGTTATGCCTTGTTTTCACCTCATTATAAAGGTAGGGGATATTTTTTTGACCTTTTTGACCTTTTCTTGTTGACATTTTTAGCTGTGGTGTGTAAGCTAATAGAGTAACACACACTCTGGAGGTGAGTCCACTGTACAAAACAATCCCAGTCAAAGCAAATTTTACGGATGAAGAACAAGCGTTTTGGGTAGACCAGTGTCAGCATGCTAACAGTCTGATTAACTGTGCCATCTATTATACTAAGCAAACGCATTATTCTAAGTTGCAAGAGTCCGATAATGCATTTACAACTTATTGGTGTGGTGATGAATTGCGTCATGGGTGGAAAACCTATCGATGCGGTACAACTTACCCAGAATTGGACAAAGTTCTTAAGGACAATCCACACTACAAAGCGTTAGCCGCACAAGCAGCACAACAAACATTAAAGACTGTAGGAGAATCAATTACTAGTTATAACGGACTAGTAAACCTTTACTACAGGAATGAGGTAGACAAGCCATCATTACCTAACTACAGAAAGCGTGGTGGACTTGCAGCGGTAACCTTTCCACGACAAGCACTTAATTATAAGGATGGGTACTTTTATCCCTCTGTCAGTCGAGAAACTAAACCACATCTAATAACTGAAATTGCTTTACATCTACCAGAATTTATTGATTCTGATTGGGTGAAGGAAGTTACTGTGCGTCCCTACTTTGGGGAGTTATGGATTGATTGGATGATTGATGATGGTAAGCAGCCTATTGAAATCAACCCAAATCTTGACTATACACAAGCATGGAGTTTTGACCACGGTGGAAATAATTGGCTGACAGGTGTTTCAACGCTTGGTACTAGTTTCATTATTGATGGTAAAAAACTGCGTTCAATGAATCAGGGTTATGCTCGTCTAGTCGCCAAGTACAAGCAAGGAAAGTCCGAGTTTTATTGGGATGAAAACCTAGACACAATACAGCGCAAGCGTAATCTACAGATGCGTGACACCATCAATAAAGCTGCACGATTCATTATTAATCGCTGTGTGAATGATAAAGTTGGTAATCTAGTAATTGGGTGGAATGAAGGTCAAAAAATAGGGTCTGATATGGGTAAAAGGAACAATCAAAACTTTGTTCCTATTCCTACTGGCAGATTAATTGAACGCCTTAAACAACTTTGCCCAGAGTACGGAATTAAACTCACAGTTACTGAGGAATCGTATACCTCAAAAGCGTCATTTCTTGATGATGACTTCCTACCGAAATATGGTGAGAAACCCAAAGGCTGGAAACCGTCAGGTGAAAGAATTGAACGCGGAACATACAAAACCCAAAAAGGTTTTTTAGTGAACGCGGATTGTAACGGAGCCGCGAACATTTTGAAGAAAGTAGCCACACAGCTAGGACTTGTTCTAGTTAAGGTGGGTAGGGCATGCTTGACTGTGCCACATCGGTATGATGTAATACGCGATTTAAAGAATACATTTCGTACAAAGTTACGAAGTGCGTCTTTAGACCACGTAGTAACATCAGTTTAGAATCCTGCTTTTTTAAAGGCAGGAGAAGTCAATGCTCAAACTTATAAACAATCAATAGAGTTTTTTAACTAATATGGCTCCTACAGTACTTATTACAGGTGCGTCCCAAGGCATTGGCAAAGCAACAGCGATGTTATTTGCACGCAAAGGATACGATCTTGTACTTGCAGCTCGTCAAAATGATCGTTTAGAAGGCGTCGCGCAGGAGATCCAAAGCCTTGGTCATACAGCACCACTGACGGTTGCTTGTGATGTCACAGATCCATCACAAGTAAACACACTAGTGCAAAAAGCATTAGAGCATTATGGCTATATCGACGTGCTGGTGAACAATGCAGGTGTCTTTGCAGAAGGACCTGTGGAAGAGTTCTCTCTCAGCGATTGGCATCAAATTATAGACCTGAATTTATGGGGATATATCCATACAATTAATGCCCTTTTGCCTCATTTCCTCCAGCGAGGAACTGGAACTATCGTTAATTTGAGTTCTATTGCGGGAAAAGTGCCTACCCCTTACTTAGTCCCATACTGTACTAGTAAGTTTGGCGTGACTGGGTTGACGGAATCACTGCATGCGGAATTAAAGCCCAAAGGTATTCATGTTTGCGGCATTCATCCGAGTTTGATCAAGAGTAGTTTGATGGAACGGGCAATTTTTCGGGGTAAGGATGAGCAGGATGCCAAAAACCGTCGCGATCAGCTCGACAATGTGGTGAAAACTCCTGTGATCGAGAAGCCTGACGATGTAGCAAATGCCATCTGGGATGCAGTCAAGAATCAGAAATCTGAGGTCTTGGTTGGTTCCGCGAATATGTCACAGGCACTTAATCGGTTGTTCCCTGGTTTTGTACAGTGGGTTTCTCGGCAAACTTTGAAAAATCAGGACAAATAAATTACCCACACTCTGCCGCAAGGCGAGTGTGGGCTTTCAGTAAGCCTGAAGAGTCTGTACTGAGATTACAATACAAACAAGATCATTTAGTCTAAACTCCAGTCACCTAATGTTGACTTTCCTGTTGCTGAACTGCCCGTTCCGCTGCTTGAAAGCCTAGTTTTGAGTGAGAACCATCGCAAAAAGGCTTCTTGGTAGAGCCACCGCAACGACAAAGCGCAATCGTCTCGCCTTCTGAATGAAATTGATTTCCCTTACCATCTGTAAGTAAAACGGAACCAGTCACTAAGAAGGGACCATGATCCAATGTCGTAATTTTTGTCGCTTCAGTCATCGTGTTCTCCTATCAGAAAATAGTGATTTATGGGCAAGTTTATGGATATCAAGTTGTTATCAGTAGAGGATTAAAGTGCGAACTCTACCCCATCAGGGTTACTCTACTAAAGCCTGGAATCCTCCCAGAGAATGGGTTTGTCCAGAACAAATCGCACTTACAAGGATCTCGACATATATATTACCAAATCGAAAACTAGACACAGGCTGCGGCTTCATCTAGGGCTGCACTAACTGCTACCATCAGTGGGATTAAATGGTCTTCCTGATGGTGAGCTAATCGGGCAGCAGGAGCTTTGTCCCGATCAATTCTCTGATTTGGGTGCGATCGCGCCAAGATTTAAGGTTTGCTGAAACCAATCATCAACGCGCTCACCGTAGCCGACCCTCAGTCTGAAGCCGTTTCGCGATCCGCTTAATCTCGGTTTCACCGTTCTGCAAGGCATCAGGGCTGGTGTGAACTGAGTAGTAACCCAATACCAAGTCGTGGGGATGCTTGATAGCAGAACCAAGGACAAACATGGTGTCACCTTTTGCATCAAACTCGATCGCAGCAGTGGATTCCTCAAAAATCACGAGTTCGCCAGTAGCTATCGGCTCACCCACCTGCAACCCTCCTGACTGTACGGCAACCCAGCAAATGGTGTGATCTGGGCTGGGTTCAAAGCGCCAGCGATCGCCATCCTTCAGGTGTACAGCAAGATAGTTGAGTGATGGGGGGGCAGGAATAGAGCTTTTGACCGCACCATACTGTCCCAAAATCACCCGCACTGGTCCTTCTTCCGCGACTTCCTGTGGAGGCAGATACATGCTTTCCGCAGCAGCCAACTCTTGCTCAGGGGGTAGCGCAATCCAAAGCTGGAAGCCTTGCATGAGCGCAGTGCTGCTTTCCACGCCGCCGCCTGTATGCCAAACGCCGCCGCCTGCACGCATCCACTCAATGCCACCTGCAGGAAGAATGCCCTGCTTGCCGGTGCTATCTTCATAGCTTGTTGCACCCGACAGTATAAAGGTAATCGTTGCAATGCCTGAATGGGGGTGCCATCCAAAGCCCGATGCGACACTCGGTTCAGCTTCAAAATAATCGAGGAACACAAACGGCTTGATTAGTTCGCCTAAGTCGGAAGGGCTGAAGAGGCGCGTAATGGGGCCGTGGCGGTTTCCCCGAGTGCGCCGAACGATCTGGCGCAGAGAGACGTTCGACAAGGTCAATACCGATACCTTATTCATGAGATTCCTCTGATTGATTTAATGTCTATAATTCACTCTATTCGGATATTATTAGTTCATCAAGAGCCAAAATATTGATAGATTGTTTCTTATTGGTTGATGATTGTGAACCAAGATGGATACACTACTGAGTATGCAAGTGTTTCGGAGAGTAGTAGAACTAGAAAGCTTTGTCGCTGCTGCTTCACGCATGGAAATATCTCCCGCAATGGCGAGCAAACATGTGATGCACTTAGAACGGCATTTGGGCGGTCGTTTGCTCAATCGCACCAGTCGGCATCTCAGTTTGACGGAAATTGGGAAAGTGTATTTTGATCGATGTTGCGAGATGCTGGACGACCTAGAGGAAGTCGAGGCAACGGTTAGCCGTACATCTGTCGTCCCCAGTGGTGTACTTAAAATTAGTGCCCCCGTCTGGTTCGCCAATCGGAAATTTACGCAGATACTTGCCGATTATCGAGTACAGTTTCCCGCCGTCACCCTAGACATTGAATTGAGTGGGCGCATGGTTAATTTAGTTGAAGAAGGTTTTGATTTAGCCTTGAGAGTGGTTCATTTTCCTATTGAGAAATTAATTGCCCACTCGATCGCATCGATCCAATTTCAGATCGTCGGCTCTCCGGCATATCTTCGCAAATCTGGATACCCTGCAACGCCACAAGATTTATTGCAGCACGCGATGATTACTTATTTCTTCATGTCGGAGAGTGGGCTAACTTTTGAAGGGCAAAATGGCAAGGAAACGATTAAAATCGAGTTATCATCAGTATTACGGACAAATAATGAAAACCTAATCCATCATGCGGTCATGGATGGCATGGGGCTGGCTTTTTTACCGACGTGGTTAATTGAAGACGATCTTGCTGCTGGATATTTAGAGCGGGTGTTGCCGGATTATCAAATTCCACCGCTGACACTTTATGCTGTCTATACTAGCCGCAAATATCTGTCATCAAAAGTGCGAACTTTTGTTGATTTTATTAGTGAATGTGCTGGTTTTAGGTGATCTAACGAACGATATCGTGCGTAATTTAGAGCTATTTGGGGGGTTATTTGCAGGAACCCCTGTTAGCATTGGAGGACTGATAACTACCAATAAACTTGAATACATATTATTTTTTTATACTTACATTAATTTGCTATTAACGTAAGTTGCACTCCTTTTATAATTAGGGCTGGTAATGGGTAACGGTTACGGAAAAACTGAGTCCCAATTACCGTGCATCATATAAGTCTAACTAGCAACTTGGGTTATTACTAAATTCATTCTTCATATTCGCTATCTATTTCTATGTCAAGGGTGTCTTCATCAATTCGTATATACAAAATATTAGGGCGACAGCAAACTTGGCAATCTTCTACATAGGATTGCTGTCCACCCGCACTTACGTCAATAAAAGTTAAGTTCGATTCGCCGCAATAGGCGCAGTAATACTCTGCTGTTGTTTGCATCTAAATGTATTTTCCTACGTAGGGGCGGGGTCTCCCCGCCCTCTGTCTCCATCAGGGTTGAAAAAATTATACATTTAACAGCTGAAGTTCCTTTTGACATGAGTCAAAATAACTCGTAGCATCAGCCAGGTGCTTTAGTAGTGTAGACTGTGGTAATGGTCCAAGCAAATGATTCCAAGGTAATACAATATCTGTTGACCAGTTAGCGTGAACGTAGAAATCTAGATCCGGAATTTGTCCTTTAAGTTGTTTGAAAGCACGGCGATAACTGCCCAACGAGTCGCCATAATTGCGGGTAAGTTCTAAAAGCTGGGATAGTCTGCGATCGCCCCTTGATAACAAAGCTTGAATTATTGACCAATTGTAACTTTCTGGGCGAAAATCTATGCCTTGAGGCTTGAGTTGTTTTTGTAAAAACTGCAACCGCTTTTCAGCTTGCGGATTCACTCCAAACCACTGAAATGGCGTGTGTGCTTTCGGAACAAAGGTACTGCATCCTAATGTTAAGCGTAAACCGGGAGCAGCTTTTTTGATACTGCGCATTATCGCCACGGTTTGTTCTAAATCTTCTGGTGACTCACCGGGAATTCCTACCATTCCGTAGAGTTTCAAACTACTTAATCCTCCAGCAAGGGCATTTACCGCAGCTTGGATGATTTCATCGTTGTGTAGCTTTTTGTTGATAATTTGCCGTAATTTCTCGGAACCACTTTCTATAGCTATGGTGAGCGATCGCGTGTCTCGTTTCGCTAAAGTTTGCGCCAATTGCACCGTTACTGTATTCGTCCGCACTGAGGCGATGCTAAGACGGACATCATCGTACTTTGGCTGACTAATATAGTCCAGCAAAGTCTCAAACTCTGGATGCTGAGTTACTGAAGCCCCCAATAATCCGATGCGATTTGTGACTGATAAACCTTTTTCGATCGCTGGAATTAACGAATCTTCAAGACTCGCTGTTCTAAAAGGTAGTGTGAGATAACTTGCTAGACAAAAGCGGCACATTTCTGGGCAACTTCTCACCACTTCCACCATATAAATATTTTCCCATGCTGCGAGTTCCGTCACTACCGTTGATGCCGAGAGGGTATTTCCCCGGTAAGTTTGTTTTTGCACCACAGCAGGGATTTGGGCGTTAATCGGTTGAATTGACTTGACAGCACCGCCTGATGGGTGATATTCTACTTCATACAAGCTGGGTACGTAAACGCCCGGAACTTGTGCTAGTGCTTGTAGTTGGGTCGGTCGGTCAGCGTTTCTGACTTCCAGGTAAGCTTCGATAAAATTCCCCAGCAAATTTTCGCCTTCCCCCAGCAAAATTACATCAAAAAAGTCTGCGAAAGGTTCCGGGTTAGCAGTGAATACGGGACCGCCACCAAAAACTATGGGATGATTGCGATCGCGGCAAGTTGCCCGAATGGGAACTGACAAAAATTCCAGCAAGTTTAAAATATTAACATAATCCAGTTCCCACGACATCGAAAAGCCAAGTAATTCCGGTTTTCTCGGCAGTTGTTCATGAGTATCGGTAAACAAGCGACTGACCTGTACATCAGAACGCATTGCCAAGGTAGCCCACACCACCTGATAGCCCAAGCTTGTGATCCCCACACTGTACTCATTGGGAAAAGCAAAGATCGTAGGTATCGCGTCGTTGTCAGGGGTAGCGTCCGTAAATAAAAGGCGTTCAGCAGTAAATGGAGATGTCACAGGTTTTTGTTAGAAATGGGGAATGGGGAATGGGGAATGGCTAAGGTCAGACTGGCACTTCCCCAATTAGCAATTCCCCAATCAACAATTATCTATATCTAATTTTAAGCCATAGAATTATGAGGTTAAAAACCAATGTTATGCCGTTAGCAAGAATAATCGGCAAAGCTTGGAGATAAATGCCATATATTAACCATAAAAAAATACCGATATTGAAAGTAATCAGCATGAGGAAGGAAACATCTTTAGCTGATTTTGTTTGCCAGGTTTTCATCATCTGTGGTATGAAGGCGATCGTTGTTAATGTCCCGGCAGCTAATCCTAAAATTGTAATCTGATCCATGAGATGCATTCCTTTCTACGTGTTTGAGTGTAATCCTAACTTGACAATTACAGCACATAAAAAGGGTGTATCCCAATGTAGGAAAAAGTACCCTGGAAACAGGATGACTCGTAGGCGCAAAGCAACTTGTCGCTTACACATCCCCCTAACCGTGGCAGCCCCATCCCTACGCAATACTGCAAAGGTTTTCGCATAATTTATCAACCGACAAACCTTGTAGAACGCGGGGCGTTCTACACGCTGGTGGGTCAGGTGAGAAAATCAAAGCCTCTCTCCTCGTAGGAGAGAGGTTTGGAGAGAGGTCTGTATGTAAGCCTAGGATAATTCAAACGCCCCAATATCCACTCTAGCACCGCTTACACGTGGGAAACCGCGCTGGTCAGTGCTAGGGTCAGTATCCAGCACCGCTGGGTCGCCTGCATCAATTGCCGGACTGTCTTCGAGGAGGGCATGGGTTTGCGTGGGACCACCATTGGAGTCTAAGGAACCCAAGCGGGGGTCAATCGGGTTATCGCTAGTGCCAACTATGTCTCCTGTGGCGGTAAATCCGCTGCTACCCGTGCGATCGCCAATCAGGTTGTAGCCATCGCTAATGAACCTACCTGCCACATCGGGGTTGAGACCGTCCTCACTCTTGAGGTTAGAGGCGATAATCGTGTTCCGTACTACAGCAGATGCTGGAGCAAAATTGAACACGCCTCCACCATTGGCGGCAGAGTTGAGGGTGAGGGTACTGTTATTTATCGTTACGGTGGCGTTATTAGGGTTGGCGAAGACCAAGGTTGTGCCGTCGTTAAAGATACCGCCACCGCTATTAACTGCCGAGTTGTTGCTTATGGTGCTGTTGCTTACCGTCACGATACCACTAACTATATTATAGATGCCGCCGCCGTAAGTTGCCGAGTTGCTGCTTATGGTGCTGTTGCTTACATTCACAGTGGCAGTGTTAAAGATGTTGCGACTGCTGTTATAGCTGCCGCTGTTAGAGATGCCACTGTTCGAGTTGCTGCTTATGGTGCTGTTGCTTACATTCGCGATGCCGCTGTTAGAGATGCCACTGCCCGAGTTGCTGCTTATGGTGCTGTTGCTTACATTCGCGGTGCCGCTGTTAGAGATGCCACTGCCCGAGTTACTGCTTATAGTGCTGTTGCTTACATTCGCGGTGCCGCTGTTAAAGATGCCACTGCCCGAGTTGCTGCTGAGGGTGCTGTTACTTACCTCAAGTCTACCGTTGTAAGAGTTAGAGATGCCGCCACCTGTGTTGCTGCTAAGGGTACTGTTGCTTACCTCAAGAGTACCGTTGTAGTTGTAAATGCCGCTGCCCGTGTTGCTGCTGAGGGTGCTGTTACTTACCTCAAGTCTGCCGTTGTAGTTGTAGATGCCACCACCGCTTCTGGCAGATCCGCCGCGAACAATGCTGTTATCTAGGGTAAGGGTACCACTGTTCTTAATTCCACCACCATCGTCACTCGTCACCTTACCATCGGCAATCACTAATCCCGACAGCGTTACTGTTGCTCCCGAACCGATCTCAAACACCCGTGTTGCATTGTTGCCACTTACCGTCACCAAGTCCTCACCCGTTAACGAGTCCCTAGGAGCGATAATGCTCAAGTTGTGGGTGATGTCTAGTTCTCCTAGGCTCAAGCTAATGGTTTGTTGAGTGGAAAACAGCCCTCGGTCAAACACAATCACATCATCTCCAGTGTCAGCGTTAGCAAAGTTGATGGCTTCGCGCAGGGTGGTCATGCCATCGCTGTTGTCCACCACATCGGCTATACTGTTCACTGTAATTATGGTACTGGCGCCTAAGTTATTTGTTGTCACACCAAGCAGGTCTTGTACACTATCCGATGCGTTGAATGCAGATGACGAAGATTGAAGAGGCGTTGCAGGTGCTGATAAGAAATCCATAGATTTAAGTCTTTTAATTAGGGTTAAGGACAATCACGATGCCCAACATTGACGCTATGAGTGCAAGTTGTTGGCATCACAAACGCAGGTGAAACTCAGCATCTAGACAATCGAGGAAAATTCAAACGCCCCAATATCTGCTCTCGCGCCGCTTACACGAGGGAAACCGCGCTGGTCGGTGGTGGGGTCAGTATCCAGCACCGTTGGGTCGCCTGCATCAATTGCCGGACTGTCTTCGAGGAGGGCATGGGTTTGTGTGGGACCACCATTGGCGTCTAAGGAACCCAAGCGGGGGTCAATCGGGTTATCGCTAGTACCAACTATGTCTCCTGTGGCTTGATCAAATCCAATACTGCCCGTGCTGTCACCAATCAGGTTGTAGCCATTACTGGTGAAGCTGCCTGCCACGTCGGGGTTGAGACCGTCCGCCAATGGGAGGTTAGAAGCGATAATTGTGTTCCGCACTACAGCAGAGCCTGGAATCAAATTGAACACACCTGAGCCATCGATGGCTTGGTTGAGGGTGAGGGTACTGAACACCAGCGCTACTGTGCGATTGTTAAAGATGCCGCCGCCGTTACTGCCTGCCGTGTTATCGCTGAGGGTACTGTTGTTCACTGTGACGATGGGGTTATTAGAGTTGCTGCCGATGGTGCTGATGCCGTTAAAGATGCCGCCGCCGTTATTGCCTGCCGAGTTACCCCTGAGGGTACTGTTGTTCACCGTTACGATGGGGTTAAAGTTGCTAGGGTAGCTGTTGCTGAGGGCGCTCATGCCGTTAAAGATGCCGCCGCCATTATTACCTGCCGAGTTACCGCTGAGGGTACTGTTGCTCAGATTCATGATGCCACCGTTAAAAATGCCGCCACCGCCGCCGTTTGCCGAGTTACCGCTGATGGTGCTGTTGCTCACATTCACGGTGCTTTGAGAGCCACTGTTACTGATGCCGCCGCCGAAGCCGCCGTCGTAGAATAGCAAGGTTGCCGAGTTGTCGCTGATGGTGCTGTTGCTCACATTCATCGTGCCGTAGGTGTTTAAGATGCCGCCGCCGATGCCTTGGGTGGCGCTGTTACCGCTGATGGTGCTGTTGCTTACCTCAAAAGTGCCGCCAATTTTGTAGATGCCGCCGCCGGCGCTAGTAGCCGAGTTGCCGCTGATGGTGCTGTTGCTTACCTTAAAGGGGGTGCTTCCAGAGCTATAGATGCCGCCACCGATGCCTTTGGTGGCGCTGTTACCGCTGATGGTACTGTTGCTTACCTCAAAGATGCTTGCAGCGTCATACTGGTAGTTATAGATACCGCTTCCCTCTTGCGCCGAGTTGCCACTTATGGTGCTGTCGTTCACAACTACGGTGGTTTTACTACGAAAGTCTTCGGTTTCAGAATCGTTGTGGTAGCCGTTAAAGATACCGTTGCCTGTGTTGCCACTTATGGTGCTGTTGCTCACCTCAAGAGTGCCGAAGGCATTGTTAAAGATCCCGCTGCCTCTGTTGCTGCTAAGGGTGCTGTTGTTCACCTGAACGATGCCAGTGCCTGTATTATATATACCACCACCGTCCCCCCCTGCCGAGTTGCCGTTGAGGGTGCTGTTGCTCACCTGAACGGTGCCAGTGCCTGTGTTATATATGCCGCCACCGTAGTATATGCTAGAGTCGCCGTTGAGGGTGCTGTTGCTCACCTGAACTGTGCCAGTACCTGTGTTATAGATGCCGCCACCGTATCTGGCAGAGTTATTGCGAACAACGCTGCTGTCTAGAGTGAGGGTACCGCTGTTATTAATTCCACCACCGTTGTCATTCGTCACCAAGCCATCAGCAATCACCAACCCTGAGAGATTCACCGTTGCTCCCGAACCGATCTCCAACACTCGTGTTCCCTTGTTGCCACTTACTGTCATTAAGTCCCCACCTGTCAACGAGTCCCTTGGAGCGATAATGCTTAAGTTGTGGGTGATGTCTAGTTCTCCCAAGTTCAAGCTAATGGTCTGTTGAGTGGAAAAGAGCGATCGGTCAAACACAATCACATCATTTCCAGTGTCGGCGTTGGCAAAGTTGATGGCTTCACGCAGGGTGGTCACACCATCATTGTTGTCCACCACATCGGCTATACTATTCACTGTAATTATGGTACTTGCGCCTAAGTGATTTGTTGTCACACCAAGCAGGTCTTGTACACTATCCGATGCGTTGAATGCAGATGCCGAAGATTGAAGAGGCGTTGCAGGTGCTGATAATAAATCCATAGATTTAAGTCTTTAGATTAGGGTCAAGGACAATCACGATGCCAACATTGACGCTCTAAGTACTGAATTGCGTAAATCCGTATCGAATTGATTTCGTAGGGTGGGCATTGCCCACCAACTATCAGAATGGTGGGCAATGCCCACCCTACATAAGAAAATAACGCAACGAATTTATGCAATCGTGTACTAAGTGCAAGATGTTGCGAGCACAAACGCAGGTCAAAGTCAGCATCTACACAATAGATGCTATTAGTTTAGAACATTGCGGTACGGTCATGATTTTTTTAGAGCACTATGATCGAGTAGACCACAATATTGTAGAGGCGGGGTTACCCCGTCCCTACAATGTTGTCAATTCAATTGAAAACTGTAGTATTTAGAACCAGCCCTTTCAAGGTGAAGCGTAAAAATGAAATTTTTCTTCTCTTCTCCTGTCGGAGACGCTTTGCGAACGAGACGCTGCGCGAACATGTTCTTCTCCTGACGGAGACGCTGACG
>CAZZYE010000085.1:0-14345 GCA_964658145.1 uncultured Stigonema sp. | reverse complement strand
TTCTAGTAGATTAGCGGTTGCAGTGTCGAGTGCAGAGCTGGTTTTTGCAGATAGTACCAGCAACTGAGCGGGTCTGGAATGTAGAGACGCAGTTGCGGTCCCTACAGTAGGGGCTTCTTCCAAAACGACATGGGCATTAGTGCCACCAATGCCAAAGGAACTCACCCCAGCACGGCGGGGACTGCCATTTGTTTTCCATTCGGAAAGCGTGGAATTGACGTAGAAGGGGCTGTTGGCAAAATCAATCTCAGGATTGGGCTGCTCAAAATGCAGGCTAGGTGGCAGTAACTTGTGTTTGAGTGCTTGAACAGTCTTGATTAAGCTGGCGACACCAGCAGCAGCATCCAGATGCCCGATGTTGGTTTTCACTGAACCGATTGCGCAAAAGCCCTTTTTCTGGGTATTTGCACCAAACGCCTCTGTCAGCGCCGCGATTTCGATCGGATCGCCTAAAGGGGTTCCGGTGCCGTGGGCTTCTACATAGGTGACAGTTTCAATTTCCACCTCGGCACTTGCCAGAGCTTGCATAATTACTGCCGCTTGACCATCCAGACTCGGTGCGGTGAAGCCAATTTTTAACGAACCGTCATTATTGATGGCTGAGCCTTTGATCACCGCATGAATGTAGTCTCTGTCTGCGATCGCATCCTCTAACCTTTTCAGAACAACTATTCCCACCCCACTACCGTCAACCGTTCCCTGTGCCTTGGCATCAAATGCTCTACAGTGTCCATCGGGAGATAAAATCATTCCTTCTTGGAAGAAATACCCTGTTTTTTGAGGAACGCTTATTGAAACGCCACCAGCCAAAGCCATATCACATTGGTAATCTAGCAAGCTTTGGCAAGCCATACAGATAGCTACCAATGAAGTTGAGCAGGCAGTTTGAACTGTAACACTTGGTCCGTTCAGATTTAATTTGTAAGAAACGCGGGTTGTTAGGAAATCTTTATTGTTAGCTAACAAAATTTGGTAATCGTCTACGGATTTTATCTGATGGCGGTTAGGATAAAGGTTGTTTAAAAGATAGTCATTTAGGCCACCCGCACCTCCATAAACTCCTATCATACCTTTGTATTCCGAAGTGTACCCAGCACTTTCTAGCGCCTCCCAAGCACACTCTAAGAATAAGCGTTGTTGTGGATCTGTGATTTCAGCTTCTCTAGGATTAAAGCCAAAGAATGAAGCATCAAAAAACTCTATGTCTTCTATGATAGCACTGGCTTTAACATAGTGAGGTTGGCGAGTTCGTGTTGGATCAATACCTGAATTTTCCAGTTCTTGTTCCGAAAAAAATGAAATTGATTCCACACCGTTTTGCAAATTATCCCAAAATTTATCAACAGTTTTTGCCCCTGGAAACAGACCAGCCATACCAATGATAGCTACGCCTTCTATGCTATCAAGTTTAAGGTATTTATCCATATTTATTATGCCTTTTTTAGCCTACGTTGCTTTTGTTGATTTCTGGACTCTTTTTGCTTTTCAGATCTGTCAATATGCTGTAAAGAGGATTTGGCGCTTTGCCCTTGACTTAAATAGTTACTTAAGGATCTGATGGTTGGGTACTTAAACAGTTCAATCATTGATACTGTCTTGTTTAAAACCTCTTCCAATTGGCTTTGAACCCGAACCATGAGCAAAGAATGACCACCTAGATCGAAGAAATTGTCATGCATTCCCACTTTTTCTACATGAAGCACTTGTTGCCAAACTGTAGCAATGGCTTGTTCTAACTCAGTCTGGGGTGCACTTGTTGCTGACAAATTTGAGTCAAAGCCGAACGGTGCTGGTAGTGCGCGACGGTCTACTTTCCCATTAGGTGTCAGCGGTAAGGTGTTCAGGAACACAAAGCTAGAGGGCACCATATAGTCGGGTAACTTCTGAAGAAGGAAGTTGCGCAGGTCATTACCTACTGAGATGTTTTCAGTGTGCAGTTTTGCGATCGCTTTACCGTCAGATTCCCTCAGACATTTGCTCCGATCAGGTGTTTGTGGGGTGAGATGAGACACAACATAGGCTACTAAACGTTTATCCCCCGGAACATCTTCCCGCGCTATGACTACAGTCTGGCTCACATCAGGGTGTTGACTGAGTGCCGCTTCTATCTCACCTAGTTCAATGCGGAAACCACGGATTTTAACTTGGTGGTCAATGCGCCCTAAATATTCAATGTTGCCATCACTTAAGTAGCGTGCTAAATCACCAGTTTTATAGAGGCGATCTTGAGGGTCATCATTAAAGGGGTTAGCGATAAATTTTTCTTCGGTCAAATCGGGGCGGTTGAGATAACCTCGTGCTAAACCTGCACCACCAATATGTAGTTCACCGAGTACACCAACAGGTACAGGTTGCAGATAGCTGTCAAGAATATAAACTTGTGTGTTAGGAATTGGGTGACCAATAGGTAGATGTAGACAGCGATCGCTATCAGTACATTGTGCCACAGTCGTACAAACAGTGGCTTCCGTCGGTCCATAGGCATTGAAGAAGCGGCGACCAACAGACCATTGCCGCATCAGTTCTACAGAATAAGCTTCTCCAGCGACAATCATTGTCTGCAAAACTGGTAGTTCCTCCACAGGCATCACTGCCAATGCCGAGGGCGGGAGGGTAACATGAGTAATACCATAGTCGCGTAAGAGTTGAATGAGTCCAGCACTAGGTAACAGAGAATCTTTTGTGGCTAAATATAGTGTCGCCCCTGACCCCAACGCCATCACCACTTCCGAAATAGAAGCATCAAAACTAAAGGAAGCAAACTGGAGAACACGACTTGAAGGCAGCAAATCAAACATCTGAATTTGAGCTTGAGCCAAGTTGCATAACCCGGAATGAGTCACCATCACACCCTTGGGTTTACCTGTAGAACCAGAAGTGTAAATCACATCTGCCAAATGGGTAGCGAGGACTCCACTCACCGGATTGTCTCGGCTGTATTGGGCAATATGTTCCGATTCCTTCTCTAGACAGATTACAACTGCTTGATGCTGAGGTAATCTTGCAACTAATCGCTGTTGTGTCAGCAGCACTGGTACTTGTGAATCTGACAACATGTAACTTAGTCGCTCTTGAGGATAATCTGGGTCGAGCGGCACATACGCACCACCAGCTTTGAGAATGCCCAACAGTCCCACTACCATTTCCACAGAGCGCTCCACGCAGATGCCCACCAACACCTCTGGTTTAACGCCTAATGCCTGTAGGTGATGTGCTATTTTGTTAGCTCGACTGTTCAACTCTCGATAGGTAAGTTGCTGCTGTTCAAACACCACCGCTATAGCATCTGGCGTAGACGCGTCAGCGGCTTGTCGAAGACATCGCTCCACCTGAGCCTCAAACAGCTCATGGATACACTTATCTTTGGGGTAATTTGCCTGCGTGTCATTCCACTCCACCAGTATCTGATGGCGCTCTCGCTCTGTAAGCAGGGGCAAATCTGAGAGACGCTGCTCAGGATGGGCAACAATACTCTCCAGCAAGGTTTGAAAATGTCCTGCCATCCGGGCAATTGTAGTGGCGTCGAACAGGTCGCTGTTGTAATCAAGATCTACCAAGAGTTCATTGTTGAACTCGATGACACTCAAATTAATATCGAATTTGGCGTGACTGATAGGGGAAGGTAGCAAGTCAATTTCCAGGTCAAAGAACTTTGGTAAAGCCTTTGCCGATGGTTGCATATTAAATACTGTTGCAATAATCGGAGACTGATTGGCATCCCGTGCTGGATTCAATTTTTCGACTAATGTAGCGAAAGGATAATCTTGATGTTTGTATGCTTCCAGCCACAGACTTTTGACCTCGTCAAGATACTCTGTAAAGATTGGGTTCCCGACAAAGTGACTTCGCACTGGCAATACATTGACACAGTAGCCAATCAGATTTTCACTATTTTTTAGAGAGCGGCTTGCAACAGGAATGCCAACGACAATGTCGTCTTGACCTGTAAGTCGGTGGAGTAATGTCAAATATCCTGCTAGCAGCGTCATGAACAGGGTACAACCGTGTTGCTGACTGAGCCTTTTGAGACCGGCATAAACAGATGCGTCGAGCGTCTTACCTTTCCATGAGGCTCCAGCATTAGCTTGTTTGGGTGAGCGAGGTCGATCGGTAGGTAAGTCTAATACAGGAATCGAGCCAGCAAATTGATTCAACCAGTAGGCTTCATCTGCCGCCATTTTCTCACTCTGGCTTTGCTGTGCCTGCCACTGTATATATTCTCTGAATTGCATCGGGGATTGCAGTTGGCAAGGAGTGCCCTGACACTCTGCTGAATAGAGTATGGACAGATCGTGTAGCAACACATCGAACGACCAGTCATCGATAATAATGTGATGAACAGTGAGAACTAGCAGATGCAGTTGTTCCTCTAACTTGAGGATTTGAATACGGAATAGCGGTCCTTGCACAAGGTCAAAACAAAGCTGACTCTCTTTTTTTAAACACTGAGTCACTTTTGTTTCACGCTCAGTGGGAGCTAGATTTGAATAGTCAATTAGGGGCAGGTCTGTCGTTAGGGATGGTAAGATTTGCTGAAAGTCTCCTTTGATGCTAAAAGTCGTTCTGAGCGACTCGTGGCGATTGACAACCTGCCCAAAAGCGCGACTCATGGCCTTCAAATTCAAGGGTCCCCGTAGCTGTAAAACCATAGATTCGTTGTACGCGCTCGATGAATCTTCTCCCATCTGAGCCAGAAACCAGAGTGCCTTTTGTGCTTCAGTTAGGGGGACTTTGCATATATCCTGGGTATTTGCTGCCTCACCAGGCGTTTGAGCGGCACCTGAAGTCGCAGGAGTAGTTGGATTTACTACGTCCAAGGAAAGGGAAGTGCCATTGCTTGAGACTCCCTTTGATTGCTGCCTGCCCTTTGGCAACAAGAAGCCTCCCGCTCGTATTTGCTCCACGCTCTTCTTAACAGCCCGAATAATGAAATCAATATCCTCATCAGTATGGGCTGTGGACAGAAAAAATCTCCGTCCTTCCCAGGTGTATACTCCATTTGCAATGAGGTGATAGAAGAACAAATCTATTTCTAGGGTCGAGTAATCTTCGACGAAATTACCCGAGATGCTAAAGCAAAACAGCGACCCACAATAAATCATTTGGATGGGTACATTCTCTTGCTGAAAGTAAGCATTGAGTGTTTCAGCTAACTGCGATGTTCGCTGATTCAACTGCTGCTGTAGTTCAGGTCCTTGCTCTTTAAGGTGCTTGAGTACAGCCCTAGTGGTAGCCATGGTCAGAGGATTTTTGTTGAAAGTTCCTCCGAAAAATATGGTTTCGCCCTGAGGATACGACTCGTCTCCATAGTTCCACGCGCCGCCGTCCATTGCGTTCATGTACGTCGCCTTACCAGCCACGACGCCAATTGGCATCCCGCCACCAACCACCTTGCCGTAAGTAGCTATGTCTGCTTCCACGCCAAACCATGCCTGGGCACCGCCAGGGTGGAGACGGAAACCTGTGATCACCTCATCGAAAATTAATGTTATGCCACCGGCTTTCGTCAATTGCCGCAATTCTTGGAGAAACGCTTTAGGCTGTAAATTGGGGCGGCTAGCCTGCACAGGCTCAACTAGAACAGCAGCCAGTTCTTCCTCATGGGCTTTGATTATATCCAGGGCTTGGGAATCACCATATTTTAGCATTAGGGTGTCCTCGACTATATGTGGCGGCACGCCGGGAGACCTTGGTGTCGCATACAGTTTTCCGTCCTCAGTCAGAGCTGGTAAGACCAGAACTCCGTCAGACTGACCATGATAAGACCCTGAAAATAGAGCAATCTTGGTGCGCCCTGTTACTGCACGAGCCAAGCGTATTGCCGTCATCACTGCTTCTGTGCCTGTACTACAGAATGTGACTCGCTCTGTACCTGTCAGTTGACAGATCAGCTCGGCTACCTCGCCTGCCAAATTCGATTGGGGACCAATTTGTATACCTTCCTCGATCTGCTCTTGTATAGCCGAGGTAATAAAGGGTGCCGCATGACCAAACAGATGCACCCCAAACCCCATTGAGATGTCTATATACTCGTTGCCATCGACATCCCAGATTCTGGATCCCCTAGAGCGCTGTCCAACAATGGGATAAATCATCTCCTTGATAGAAGGACGGAAAGCAGATGCAGATCTTTTGTCTGCCAAAACAGGGTGATAGGTTTGTTTTTGTCGTTTTGAACCTTGAGTGCGCTTAGTATAACGTGCTACGAAGGTATCAAGGTATTGCTGCTGACGAGGACTCAAACCGTCTCTCTTTTCCGGCAGTGTTGGTTGAGCAGACACAGACGGTTTAGCGGCAGGTTGATTTGACTCTGTTTTACCTGATACAGAGGCAGGGGATGCAGTAGTGGTTATTGGAGACCGCAGGAATACAGGGGCGATCGCGTTAGCTGGTGGTACTGATTGATGGAAGGACTCTGCTGGTTTAGTTTCCGCTAAAAGCGGTTGCTCGATGTGTAAACCGTCGTTGCGCAACAGTTCCAGCTGTTGAGACATTAATTGAATCTGCTGCCCGATAATTCCTTCTAGCGCAGTCTCAGATACTCTCTTTCCATTTTGCCTGTCCGCTGCATTATCTGTGCTTATGACTACAGGTGGATTAAAGGCTGTTGGCTGAGGTAATTGTTGCGGTAACCTACTAGCCTCTGACTCGGGCTGTTGGGATGGAAATGTAGAGACGCGATCGGTCGCGTCTCTCTGAGGTTGGGGAGAGCCTTCTTTTGCCCAATCTGACGATATATTTTGCTCAATGTAGGTTGCCAGGGCATCAAGGGTTGTCAAGTCTTCAAAAAACAGGCGAATTTCGACCTTAACTCCAAAGGAGTTTTCAATACTTCGCACAGCTTCTAGAAGGATGATTGAATCAGCCCCCATTTCCAAAAAAGATGCATAGATATCTACATTATCTGGATCTATTTGCAGCCATCCTCCTACCAAAGAACGCAATGTTGACCGGATGCTGTCTCCCTGTGTAGTGTTGAATGTTGTGTCTTCCCGTGTGATTTTGGGTGCCGTGTCAACCAGAGGATTAGATGATTTTGTATCTGATTTGTTCGCATTCATATCGGCAGACTCGATCCAATAACGTTTGCGCTCAAAGGGATAAGTTGGCAGGTGAACCTTGGAACGCTGGTAATCTCGATTAAATCCCGCCCAGTCCACATCAACGCCTTTAACGTACAGGGCAGCCAAACTGTTCAAGAGAACCCACCAGTCGTCTTGACCTTTGCGCAGTGAAGGCAACCAAGTGCCAATGCTTGGGGGTAGGCAGTGCTTCCCCATACCCAAGAGGGTGGCATGCGGACCTATTTCGACAAACAGGTCATAGCCCTGTTCAGCTAGGGTGTGCATCCCCGCAGCGAACTGCACTCTCTCCCGTACATGTCGCCGCCAGTAAGTTGCGTCGGGAATTTCCCCAATTGATAGAATCTTACCTGTTAAGTTCGATACTAGTGGAATGCGCGGAGTAGCAAACTTCACGCTTGCAGCCAGCTGCTCGAAGTTGTCGAGCATGGGTTCCATCAGAGGCGAGTGGAAGGCGTGAGAAACTTGCAAGGGACGAGCATCAATTCCCTCAGCCCGCAGTTGCTCCAACACAGCCTCCACAGTTGCTCGGTCACCTGAAATCACAGTATTCTCAGGGCCGTTGACAGCAGCGATGGACGCTACCGCGTCCCGCTTCGCTAACGCGACACGCGACTGGTGCGCTGCGATCGCGGCGGTCACCCGTGCTTCATCTGCAAACACAGCAGCCATCATCCCATCCTGGGGCAAAGCCTGTGTCAGACGCCCGCGCTCGGCGATGAGTTTAAGCCCATCTTCTAAACTGAACACCCCAGCCACGCAAGCAGCCACGTATTCCCCCAAGCTGTGACCCATGACGATATCCGGCACAATTCCCCAGGATCGCCACAATTCAGCCAGCGCGTATTCCAAAGCAAACAGCGCCGGTTGGGTGTGTAGAGATATTACATGTAACGTCTCTACATGGTTCAACATCTGGGAATCATGGGACGCCGGAAACAGGACTGACAGGAGCGGCTGTTCCAAATAAGGTCGAAGCAGTTCGTCGCATCGCTCTAAAGCTTTACGGAACGTGGGCTGGGTGTCATAGAGATGGCGTCCCATGCCTGGGTACTGAACACCCTGTCCGGTGAATAGAAATGCTATCTGCGGGCGCTTCCGACTCTTCACGTGGCCACTCACCAGACCCAGTGGCTTGTCACCAGTGATGAAAGCACGCAGTTGCTCGGTCAGTTGCTCGGTAGATTCAGATGCGATCGCCAGTCGGTGGGCAAAGTGCGATCGCCCCGTATTGGTTGTGAAACAAACATCTGCTATTGACTCTGCCGAATGTTCTGCTAAGAAAACTTCATAACTATGTGCTAGTTCCAAGAGCGCCTTCTCACTTTTCGCCGACAGCGTCAGCAGGTGCAGAGGACTTTCAATAGCTTCTTTGTTTTGCCTTTTGCCCCCTTCGGGGTGACGCTCCTTCGTCGCTAACGCTGACGCTAACGCCAGTCGCTCATGGGGGTAACGAACATGACCCTTACGGGAACGCCTGTCACCTACGGCGGGTTTCCCGCCTGCAGTGCTGGACTCACTGCGCTGGCTCACTTTTGCCTTTTGACTTATCTTAGGTGCCTCCTCCAGAACCACATGGGCGTTGCTGCCTCCAAAGCCAAAGGAACTTACACCAGCGATCGCCAGTCTTGATTCTTCTGGCCACGGTTCCAGAGTTTGCTGAACGCGCAGAGGAAGCTCGTCAAAAGGAATATGGGGATTTGGCTTTAGGAAATGCAAGCTAGGTGGAATCTGCCGATGTTTGAGCGACAGCGCCACTTTAATCAGCGCAGCAATACCAGCTGCTGCTTCTAGGTGTCCAATATTGGTCTTGACCGAACCCACCGCACAGTATTGTCCAGGGGAGCGGTCCTTGCATAGCACGGCTCCCAAAGCCTTCATCTCAATTGGGTCTCCCAGTAGCGTGCCCGTTCCGTGGGCCTCGACATACTGAACCTGGCTTGGCGACACCCCAGCCTGTTGGTAGGCTTCTCGCACAACAGCTTCCTGGGCCCATCGGTTAGGAGCCATAAGCCCATTGCTGCGTCCGTCTTGGTTCACTGCACCGCCGCGAATCACCGCATAAATCGAATCCCCATCGCTCAGTGCCTGCGACAGGGGCTTAAGGATAACGACACCGGCCCCCTCACTGCGAACATAGCCATTGGCTCGGGCATCAAAAGTTTTGCAACGCCCATCATTTGCCAGGAACCCGGCTTTCGTGAAATTAATATTAATCTGTGGCAATAAGATCACATTCACGCCGCCAGCCAATGCCATGGTACACTCCCCTTGCCACAAGCTACGGCAGGCTAAATGAACCGCCACAAGTGAAGATGAGCAGGCGGTATCCACGGCTAGGCTTGGCCCACGAAAATCGAAAACATAGGAAAGGCGGTTAGCTGCGATACACAGGGTATTTCCTGTACCTGCATAGGGATCGCCTGGACCATAAGCCTTGAGGAGCAGATCGCCGTAATCGTAGGTGGAGATGCCGATAAACACACCTGTAGGCGTGTTGGCTAGGCGCTCCGGTATCTGTCCGGCGTCTTCTATGGCTTCCCAGGCTACCTCCAGCAACAGCCGCTGCTGGGGATCCATGCTAGAGGCTTCTCGGGGGATAATGCCAAAGAACTGGGCATCGAACTGGTCTACCTGTTTGAGAAATCCGCCCCAACGTGTATTCATTTTACCTGGTGTCGCTGGGTTTGGGTCGTATAAGGCATCTATGTCCCACCGATCAGCTGGAACCTCAGTAATGGCATCCACACCATCGCGCAGAAGCTGCCAGAATGCCTCTGGGCTTTTAGCACCGGGAAAACGGCATCCAATTCCGATAATTGCAATAGGTTCCATTTTAACCCTTCTCCTCATTTGCGCTTACACTGTGAAACTTACAGGGAGAGCTTTCAGTCCGCGTAGAATGATATTCTCTTGCCACTCCAATGTATCTGTGTAAAGTTTCAGATCGGGCATTCTTTGAATAAGTGTGTTGATTGCAATCTGTGCTTGTGTGCGTGCAAGCGTAGCTCCCAAACAGGCATGAATGCCGTAGCTAAAAGCAAGGTGACGGTTTTTTTGTCGGGTAATGTCGAAGCGATTGGGTTCAGGAAACTGAGTTGGATCGCGATGCGCTGCTCCCAAACAGACAAAGACTTGCTGACCCTTTTGAATCGTTTTGTTGCCAATTTCAACCTCTTCAATTGCTGTCCGGAAAGTGACTTGCACCGGGCTATCGTAACGCAACAGTTCTTCGACAGCACTTTGGATCAGCATCGGTTCCTGTTTCAGTTTTTCCAATTGGTCGGGGTGACGCAGCAGGGTGAGTACACCGTTGCTAATCAGTTTCACTGTGGTCTCATGACCTGCTGTAAATAATAAGATGCAGGTGGCTAAAAGTTCGTCTTCACTCAGCTTGTCATTCTCTTCCTTAGCTGCAATTAGGGCACTGATCAGGTCATCTTGCCGACTCTGGCGTCGTTGGGCAATCAGGCTACGAAGGTACTTTGTGAACTCCAGAACCACTTGATTAAGTTGCTCAAAAACATTTAGCGACATCATCGGCTCTAAACAAAGTACCAGTTGATCTGACCAGTGCTTGAGCAGGTCGCGATCTACACTTGGCATCCCCAGCATTTCGGCAATCACAATCACAGGTAGTGGGTGGGCGATATCAGCAATAACATCCATGACTCCAGCGTTCTGAACTTGATCGAGCTGTTCGTTGACTACCTTTTGAATGTAGGGACGCAAGCCCTCAACTACCTGAGGAGTAAAAGCTTTGCTCACCAGTTTTTGCAACCGGGTGTGATCGGGCGGGTCTAGGAAGAGAATCCACTTGCTGTTGATCCGTCCCAGTGGGCTGAGTTCTCCTTGTTTTTCCCGGTATTTGATATCTTTACAGTTTCCCCAACGGCGCATATCGGCGCTAAAACGAGGATCGCGCAGCACTGCTACGGCATCGTCATAGCGGGTGATTACCCACGCACCTATGAAGCTCCAATGTACGGGATCTAAGGAGCGGAGGCGATCGTAGATGGGATAGGGATCGGCACGAAACTCTGGTAAGAAGGGATTAAATTTAACTGCTCTCCCTACACCTGCTAATGACTTTTTTGGTGTATTGGTGATTGGCTCCATCTCAACTGTCCTTTTATGGATTGACTCTGGCAGTTAATCGTGAACAACTGTATTTTTTCGCTGAGGCATTTCCAAGAAATAAATTATCCATAATTTACAAAATATCAGCTAAATGCTGTGCCAAAGTCTCAATGGTAGGATAATCGTACATTAGAGTTGCTTCAAGCTTAAATCCAAGCCACTCCTCTAGGTCAGTTGTCAAACCTATTACTTCCGCAGAATCCAGACCGTAGCGGTTAAAGGTAATCGTCGTTTCGACCTCATCTACGTCAATTTCCAGTAGTTCTGCCAGATAGGAGGCTATCCAGACTTGAATGTCTTCGGCTGTTATTTGTGTATAACCTATAGCATCAGTATCCTTACTAACTACTTCTTTCGACATATGAGTAAGTTCAGTATCCTGGATTAATTTTTTTTGCAAAGTTTTTAGTGCTTGGAAGTTTGTAATTGCTGCAAGAGAGATTCAACTTCATTATTCAGACGCCGAAACTTCGCTTTGCTCTGAGGACTCTCACTCCAATCCTCCACCACATCTAGGCTTCCAGTGAGAAACCTATTCCGGCAGGCATAACGCTGAATCTTACCACTGGAAGTTTTAGGAATACTTCCAGTTTTAAGCAGCAGGATAGTATAAACCTGTAAATCGTGTTCTTGTGCCACCATCTCACGAATATTTCCCACGACCTCATTTACATCCAACTTTCGGAGGTAACTTCGCTCTACCTCTTGAACAACTACCAGTCGCTCTTGACCGTTGACTTCTACCGCAAACGCTGCCCCACAACCAGACCGCAGTGCCGGATGACTCTTCTCAACTGTCAGTTCAATATCTTGGGGATAATGGTTGCGACCTCGGATGATAATCACATCCTTAAGTCGCCCTGTGATGAACAACTCGCCATCCCGCAAAAATCCCAAATCTCCAGTGCGGAAAAACGGCCCCTCATCGGTATCTGCTAAGTAGGCATTAAAAGTTTTTTCTGTCTCCTCAGCTTTCTTCCAATAGCCCTGAGCTACACTCTTACCACAAACCCAAATTTCTCCCACTTCATTACTGCCGCAACGGGTTAAGGTTTCGGGATGAGCAATGACAATCTGCTGGTCTAGCAAGGTTTGACCACAGCCAACTAACGTTCGGGAGCCATCATCATCGCTACAAGCTGGAACGACTCGGTTTTGCTCTAACGCTTCTGCCTGAACACTTTGGAGTACTGGCGAAGCTGTCTTGAAACCACCAGATACAATCAGGGTTGTTTCTGCCATCCCGTAGCAGGGGTAAAATGCCTCCCTGCGGAAGCCAGAATCCGAGAAAGTGCCTGCGAACCGATCAAGTGTCTCGGCACGGATTGGTTCAGCTCCATTAAAAGCAACTTCCCAACTGCTCAGATCAAGACTCAGCTGCTGTTCTGGTTTTATCTTGCGAACACACAAGTCATAAGCAAAATTCGGTCCACCGCTGGTAGTCGCCTTGTAGCGGGAAATTGCCTGTAGCCAGCGCAAAGGCTTCTGTAAAAAGGCCACCGGTGACATGAGAATGCATGGTATACCTAAATACAGAGGCTGCAGCACATTCCCAATTAGCCCCATATCGTGATAGAGTGGCAACCACCCTACGAAGATAGATTGCTCTGTGTGCTGAAATCCCCTGTGGATCATTTGTTCGTTGTGCAGCAGATTGCCATGACTCACCATGACTCCCTTCGGCGTCCCCGTAGAACCCGATGTGTACTGGAGAAAAGCTAGGTTGTCGCTGCTCACTGTCGGTTCTTGCCAGTCTGATCCTAAGGCGCTGGCAATATTATCGGTTGCTAAAGACCGCAGACCCTGTAAATTCCCAGATTGGGCGAATCGTCGCTCTACATCCGACAAAATGTTTTGCGTAGTCAGCGCTATCGTCGCCTGTGCATCTGCCACAATCGCTTCTAAGCGGGACAGAGCGTGGTTAGGTCGAGGGGGATAAGCGGGGACAGCAACGACCCCAGCATACAGACAACCGAAAAAGGCAGCAATGAATTCCAGACCCGGTGGGTAGAGTAGCAACACACGCTCTCCACTCGCTCTGTAACTTTGGAGCAAGGCAGCAATCGCTCGAGCTTGGCGATCCAGTTCTTGATAAGTTAGATATGAATCCTCCACTTCTCCATCCAGTAGAAAGGTATAAGCCTTGTGTTCAGGCTGGACGGACACTCTCCAACGCAGGAGTTCAACCAACGTAGAAAATTCGACTGGTAGCTTGGAAAACTTTTTGTCCATTTGTGCAACTTAGGTGGAGTATAAGGTCGTGCAAGAGACAAGTGAGGTTTGCCCACAACTTAATGTCGATTTGCTAATAGTTGCTATCAGCGGCGTCTATAGAAATCAATTTCTTCTTAGTCAATATCCTTTGGTGGTCACACTTTTCATAGTTCAGGGTAGTGCAACGAAGCGAAAATATACCAACTAAGGACACTGACGAGTCACGCAAATTCTGTAAAAGTGCTACTCATTCAATCTCCTCTCAATGCCGACGGAGTTAGCTGACGGGCTAGGATTGAGAGATATCCTTCTCTGTTGAGAGATTAGCCCCAAAAAATGGTTCCTCCGCTCCAGATAGACGAACACTTCAATTCTTTGGAAGTGTTATCAATTGGATTAGGCTGACTTTTTTCATCTGAAACTTACGCTAACATTATTTTTTTGCTTTTGTCAATTAATCGGAGTTAAGTTTAGAACTTACGCATTTACAGAAGACTACTATTTTGATATATGAAAGTTAAGCTCTCTGAGTTTGTCTTCTATTCATTCTTATTGGGTTAAGCACAATCAATTTATGCCCTTTTGGCAGAAAAATGGAAAAAAATTTCAGTCATTTAATTTTTATAGCAAACAAGTGAGCGATCCACTACCAACTTTTAAATGGTAGTCAGCAGTCTGAAACAACCAAATTTCGTTGGTTCCACATCATGATCATTTTGTACCATAAGTAAGTCCTAAAGTTAAACCATATAAACAAAGTGTTTAGATAAAAATATATAGATAGATATAAATGCAGGGTAAACGGTAACTTCTTAATAAGCGCTGGTAAAGCTCATAGAGATGTTTGGGGGAGTTAACTGCTGTACGTTCGCTCATTTTTAACCGCAAGATTTAATAAGCGCCTTACAG
>CAZZYE010000084.1:0-14346 GCA_964658145.1 uncultured Stigonema sp. | reverse complement strand
TTTTTCCCCCCTTTTTAAGGGGAGCGTAAGCGCATGAGGAGGGTTTCCCGACAGAGGCGACTGGCGTGGGCTAGTTCTGATCAAAGCCTTAACTGGAGCGTATTGTTTTATAGCCCACGCAGGTGGGCTTTTTTTTGTGTAACTCTAGGATGAGCGCCTGTGGGTTAAAAGAGGATTTAGTATCAGCCGTTGTCATTAATTAGTATCAGTATTCACTGGTTAATTGCGAAAAGTAATTCATCCAAAATCCTACTAATTATACTTGTGTGATTAGCTGAACAAATTGGATAAATAAGGTTGTATATAAAATGAGGATTTAAAAATTAAATTCTATTAAAATAGAATATAAGTGTCACTACATACTTTGATGAGAGCATGAGGCTGATCTAAAAAAATAAAAACTAGCAGATGTTAATATTTAACAGAAAGATTCAAAAAAAAAAGTTAAAAATTTGATGAACACTAGTGATAAACAAACATCATGTTTGCATTTCAAAATCTCCAAAGCTTTTCTACGTATACTAGTGCATTACAAATTCCCCAAGTCTCAAATATTTTTGCAGACACAGTTGATAATTTAAACAATTCTTGGAGTCAGGGGCGGTCCTCACAATCACTACAAGATGAAATATCGCTGCCGTCTCTAGAGGCGACAAAAAAACCGAATCAAAATTCCTTTTTCAGTAGTGCCGCAACTTCTCCCGATTTCAACGGCGATGGCAAGACTGATGAATTATGGCGTAATTCTCAAACGGGTGATACTGCCGTTTGGCTGATGGATGGCGATAAGCCTAATGGGGCAACTCTTGCAAAAATGAGTTCAGACTGGGATTATAAGTTTGCCGATTTTAACCACGATGGCAAGACCGACATCCTCTGGCGCAATCACCAAACAGGTGATAATGTTATTTGGCTGATGGATGGTAACAGAATTGCCTCTCAAGCTTCTGTGCAGTCAGTCGATCCGAACTGGACACCCAGCATTGCCGATTTCAACGGCGATGGCAAGTCCGATATCCTCTGGCGCAATACAAAAACGGGTGATAACGCTGCTTGGCTGATGGATGGTACAAACGTAACCACTGCAGCTTTTCTGCCTAACACTGACCTATCCTGGACTCCTACCATTGTCGATTTTAACGGTAGTAGCAAGACGGACATCCTCTGGCGTAATCAGACAACGGGTGAAAACGCTGTTTGGTTTATGGATGGTACGAACTCCAGTGGGTATTCTCTACCGAAACTTGATTCATCCTGGAATTTGAGTAATGTTGGCGATTTTAGCAATAATGGTAAGACCGACCTTCTCTGGCGGAATTCGAAAACAGGTGAGAATACTGTTTGGTTAATGAATGGCACCATCGTCACTACCACTTCTGAACCGAAACTTGATTTATCATGGAAACCTAGCGTTGGTGATTTCAACGGCGATGGCAAGACTGACATCTTCTGGCACAATGATACGACAGGTGAGAACACTGCTTGGCTGATGGATGGCTCAAAAGTTGCCACTTCGGCTTTTCTGCCTAAAACTGACGCATCTTGGAAGCCAAGTATTGGCGATTTCAACGGCGATGGCAAGTCTGATATCTTCTGGCGCAATACTCAAACAGGCGATGACGCACTTTGGCTAATGAATGGTACTACTGCCACTGGGTATAATCTACCGAAACTTTCCCAGGAGTGGTATCCGAATTAGGCTGTAGTAGAGATGGTAAACGGAAACAAATTCTATGCGTAGCGGCTATTGCCTATGCGCGTATTTCTTTTTTATCCGTTGTACCTGCTGTTGCAACTGGACGCCTTTTTGAGGATTGACCATTGCTACAAAATTGGCGAAGCCACTAATTGCAGCGATGACATTGGGAGAGTTTCCCCAGTGCTTACCTTCTGGTCCGTCTTTCGATAGGCTGATATAAAGTAGCGCGGAACTGCTTTAAAGTTTTGTTGGAAACGTTGGGTTTATCGTTAACTACAACTCCCGTAACTTCCTGCTGGCGAGATTTACGCAAAATTCTGGTTTTCTCTTGGTTGATTACAAAACCTTCGTGAGTCACAATTGAGTCTGTGCGTTTGAGAATATTGCAAATATGGCGCAGGCTGTCGCCAGAAGCAGAAAAGGTGAGGTCGTCGGCGTAGCGGGTGTAAGTAAAACCCAAGTTTTCAGCCATCGCTGTTAAACGTCGGTCTAAGCGACGACAAAGGAGATTAGTAATTGCTGGACTAGAAGAGCGAACCTTGGGGGAGGTTTCTTTCGTCCAGTGCTACCAAAGCGAAGCTGAGAGCCTCCGGATTCTATCCGGTTCCCCTCAAGCTAGTGGCTGGATTTATCCAGCCAGTATCTACTTTGAACGCTGATCTTCGATGTATCGCTTAACGACTTCAGTGCTGACTTGTCCAGTCGAAGCCACGATCAGGGCTGGGACTCCACATGCAAGGCATCTTCTTTAATTCTGGGAACTCTGCTCTCAAGTGGTGAGACGATCTTCCTTTAATCCATCGGGCAATATCGCTTATATGCCTCATGTGGTGGGACGTTCAGGACGGCATTTTTGGGGGGAAGCTTCCCCCCAAAAGATGCCTTAGCAGTGTACGTGGTCGGGCATGATTTCAAGTGCAATGAGTTTCCATCCATGTTCTTCCACCAATTCAAAAATAATTGATTGCATTCTCGAAGCCACGTCTTTGATTAGAACTGCTTTGCGCCGTTTTGGGACAAAAACGAAGTGATAGTTCAATGAAGATACAGACCCTTCTGCTCGTCTATACTCAAAATCTTTGGGTGAAAGTTTTGACATTTCTTATTATTCTAGTGTAGACAAGATACGTATTTACTACTATAGTATAAAACAGGAGGTCACCAAATTGCTTTTAGAAAAAGGGGCAGGCTTCTTTACCTAGATGTAGTTGTCCCATCCCTTAAATGAGATGCTTTAAGCCACGGGAGCCTAAACCTGAAAAAATGGGGTGGTAAAAAAGGTGATGGGATTGGTAGGGGTTCTTACAAAACAGCAACAGGAATACTGATTAATTCTGATTGCCAGGGCGCGATAAATATTATCAAAAAGGTAGCAACACAGCTTGGAATAATCCTCGCCAAGGTTGGTAAGGAAGCCTTGATTCTTCCTAAGCGATATGGAGTTTTTAGTTCGCTAAAGAAAACATATCGTAAACTGAGCGAAGCCGGATTCTATCCGGCGTAGCGAAAACAGTTTAGAATCGGACGTGCTTTAGCCGGAGGAGAAATCAAATAATAAGTCTTGCCATCTAGTTCTAGTTCTTCGACTGAGGTAGCAGTACACAGCAAACCAAATATCGTTGCTGCTGCTTCAGAATAACCGAAGGACTGAAAAAGTCCTTTGACACGCTTGTAGGAAATGGAGGGAAAAAAGTTTTTGAGGTCGAAGTTGATAATTACCGAGAGCGCCAACATGGGGGGTGGCGTTGGTGACGATAGAGCGATCGCGTCGAAAACCATGTGCAGCATCGTGAACTTCCAGTTGCAGAATATTCTCTAAAATCCAGTGCTGCACCTGCTTTAAACTAGGCATAGGGGCTGATATCATCCGTTCTCCCCCCGTTTTTTTGGGCATTTTGAAGCGGATGTAATGGGAGACTGTCGAGATTTTGCGGTCAAATGCTAAAAACCGCAGTTTCCCGACACTAATTCCCATTGCATCGGCAATTTGTTGGGAAGTGTTACATAACGGTAACCCGTAGCTTTGCAATCGTTCCTCATTACCTTGGGTGTTATTTAACCCAGCAGATACACCCTCACCAAGATAGATAATTTCCTGCTGTTTTTTCTGGTTCCATGCTTGAGCACGTTCTTGCTTTTCCCGTTCCCGCCGTTCTTTAGTTTCCTGACGCTTGCGCCGCGACTCTTCTAGTCGTTGCTTGAACATCAGCTTCCGCAGTTCCTTTTCGTTACGGAGACGACTGCTTTCCTGGCGCAGTTTTTCAAGTTCCCGCCGAATTTCCCCAACCCGACGAATTTCATCTGCTGGATCTTGGAGTATTTCACCTTGTGCGGGCCAGAAACCATAACGAATCATTTCTTCGAGGATAAATTCCTCTCTACCTACTTGGCTTTTTGGCGACGGGAATTAGGCGTCTCGAATAACATCTTTTTTTTAAGTGGGCTTTAAACCCACCTATGTAGTTTTTTCTTTCCTGTTCCCTGTTAAGAGTTCCCCGTTCCCTTTTTTTTGTAAGCGTTCGCCACTGCGCTTGTTTAACTCATTTAACTCTTCTTGCATTCCCTTGATTTTTGCAGCAACATCTTGCCGCATAGCTGCGACTAGTTCCCAATTCATGTCATCTTGTTTGGCACGCCATTCTTTGTAAGCGGTTTTGTCTTTTGGTTTGAACCGCATATCGGAAATGACGACATCGTGTAAAGCGCTGATAGCTTCACGAAAGGCAACGTTTTGCCGTATTTCTCCTATGAAGTAAGTAGGCGATCGCTTGGTGTCTGGGGAGAAAGACATTTGGGTGCTTCCACCATGTTCTAAAACTTCTGTGCTTCCTTTGTAGGTGTAGTTAAATTCCATAGTTTACCTCTTTTATTGATATAGTTTTTTTTAACGAACCGCCGAGACGCAGAGAGCGCAGAGAAGGAAGAAAAGAATGTATAATCATACATGGGTAATTGCCCATCTCATAAATAATTCTTCAACTATCTCCTTCCTTCTCTTTCTCTGTGTTCTCTGCGCCTCTGCGGTTCGTTAAATCTCCTAACTTCTGACTTCAACAACTGTTTTAACCTGAATCGGCAAAGAAAGATGAGGATAATTTTTATGAATTTTTAGCATTATTTGTATTGCTGCTGCTTTATCACCAATTGCCATTGTCACCGACTGTCTAGTCATAATTTCCGCAACAACTCTCGCAGCTTCTTCGCTTTTTTGTGCTTCAGCATTTAGAAAAGCAAAAATTCGCTGTTTGGCAACACGACTGCGATTTATGCTAGATAACACAGTTACAAAGTAAGGCATTAATTCGCGCAAGCGTTCTGGATTATCTACAGTATAGTTTTCTAGATAATTAGTTGTAAACAACTGCATATCTGATGAAGACTTTGCTTGGAGTAGCTTGAAAGTTGTTTCTTTGTTAATGCTTAACATCCATCCCTGCAATTCCCGTAGCAGAAGTACTAAATAGCTGTGAACGCCTTCGTGTTGTTCGTCCGTGAGCAAGACTTCAATAAAATCAGATGCTAGCGCAATAGCAAAAGCTGGGTGAGCTGTTCCTAAACGGTGGATAATGGGTTTGATGGCATTACGGATCTCTTCTCTAGCATTCACAGCGATCACTACAATCAAAATCCTCTCCTCACCAATCAGTTTCTCATCAGGCAACTGTCCAAATAGTCTGATACCGATAACTCGCAATGATTCGTAAGGTGATGCAAGTAGCGATTCAATGATCTGTGGTGGCAAGTTTTCGGCAGTAATTTCGTGGTTTAATAGGATACGAGCGCCTAGTTCTTGGATTTCCAGCAGTGGGTGAGCTAAAAGGTCATTGATGATACCCAAACGTAAGGTGCGTAGCTGGGGTGTAAAGCTTAATAGTAGGGTTTCTCCAATTTCTTTCGCTAACTCTCCTTCGCCTTCTGGTGTAAATGCTAACAACTGGGCAATGATGCGTCCAATGAGTACTCTAGCAGTGCGATCGCTTAAAATAGACGATGCCAGTAGTCTACGCGCAAAGGCACGAGTCTCACTTTGTTGACTAATGACTAAAACAGCAATAAAGTTGCTGTCTTCTAAGAAATATTCGCGTTGTTCCTCAATCCAATGGTAAGCTTGGGTACGAGCGCTTTGAGATAAACAATTGGCTAGGGCAAGAATTAATTCAGTGCTTGGTTGAGCGCCATTGTAGTTAATCGGAGTTGCCATTCTTGTTGGGGCTGTAATGTAATTTTTATGATGCCCAATACTTAGGATTGTGGATTTAATCAGGGTGCAACTTCCGTAGTTAGGAACGTAACGCACCATTGTCGATGCTTTCGATGCCGTACTCTCAGCTATGGTGCACCCGATGGAACAAAAGTTCAGTCATAACTCATAATTCCTAGTTGAAAAGTTAAATTCCAGAATTTTTGTGATTACTTGTTTATTAGACATGTCCAGAAATGATGTAGGGGCGAACGGCAGGAGCGCCCCTACCAAGGGTTTCAGACAACGAATAATTAATTTTCGGAGATGTCTATTAGGTATTTAAAGTTTTTTCTTACTTAGCTAACTTGATAAATTATTGGTCGATATTTAGGTTGGGGAATAGGCTTACCCTCAGTATTAGCTGCTTCAAGCCAAGCAGTTTTAGCAATCATTACCTCATGAAGTGCTTCTTCTGGTGTTGAACCCCAAGCAGAGCAGAATTTCAAGTCAGGGATGTCAGCAATGTAACCTTCATCCTCTTGACTGTAGAAAATGTTAATGTGATAATCTTTCATGATTCATACTCTAAAGTCAGATTGTACTGCTCTACTATCGACAAAAATTGACGGACTTGATAGGGTATTGCTTGACCTTTCTTATTCTAAACGTTAAGAATTTCTGGTACTTCTGGATGCTTAAAAATATGGTGGCTTCCGCTGATTGGTGACAAACTAAAACCAAAGGCTTCAATCAGTGTAACCAGTTCATTAAACTGGATATTCTTTGACCCAGACAAAACTTTTTCCAGTAGCTTGCGTTTATTCATCAGCAATTCTATGGTAGCTAACTTCTGACTTCAAAAACTGTTTTGACCTGAATCGGCAAAGAAAGAAAAGTTACTATATGTGGGGGTGAAAGTAGACTGGGATCTCAACTAAAACTGCTCTCTCGAATCCAGAGTGCCAACCCACCTCCACGACCGCGAGCTGCAATGAAGTCTTCTGTCACCAAAAAGAATGCAAAGAAGGGCAGTTTAGCTATGGGTTGGTTGTAGAAATCAACAGCCTTAGCTTTAGCGCCTCGAATGTGACCGGTATAGGTAGCACGACCAAACAGACTGACTCGCATCTGGGTAAAGTCAAACGCCAATAAGTTTTTCTTGCTTAGATATTGAGCCGGACCCATAAGCTGCAATAACAGTGGACCCAATTGAACAGAATTGCCAATTTCTCCTCTGTTTGCAGTCCCATCTAAAGCTTGTGCTGTGGCGCTAAAGGAAATCTGGGTCGGAGCAAGCTTAGGCACGTAAATACCCTTACCCAACACTATTCCCCCTCGCTTTCTAACTTTACGAGTTCCAGTGGCAAAGCAAAGCCGCCATTGACCCAGCAAAGATTCTAAAGGATAGAGGGTTCGTTGCTGCTTGGCAGTCTTTTCCGCTTGTAACAACGCATTGACCACTACATTAGCAGAAGGACGTTCGACCTTTTGTCCTCGATACGCAGCCGCAGCCTGTGCCAGTACACTCACAAAATTAAGTGAAGCTGAGGATGTTAAATCAACCGTCATCTAAACCTCACGATTTGCTTTCCCATTCTCAGGATAAATCATAACGTTCTATGAAGTCGTATTCAGTGCAGTTTTAAGTTTCAGCTTCAGGTCTGTTCCTTTTTTAAGGACTACTTCACCACCAGGACTAGATAAAACAAAAGCAGTCGCAGCCGCACCACCAGCTAGAGCACCGTGCTTAAAGTTTGCTTTATTGCCAAGAAAATGACCTGCTGCTGCTCCACCTAAAATAATGCCAGCATTCTGAATAAACTTGCCTTTAGTTTTTGTTTCTACTTGCGTGTTTACTAAGGTTGCATCAATAGGATTAGCTGTACCATCTTTAAGTACAATATCATCTACAACTAGATGCAAACTAGCTTTTTTGCCTTTAGCCGCTTTGACTACATCTTCAAGATGTCCCTGAATCTGAGCATCTTTGAGAGTTGGATTTCCGCCAACTAAAGAGTTCTTGACTCGCAAAGTAAAGCGCTCGTTGTTATGATTTTTACTAGTGGACAAATCTTGTTCAAGAATGCTGTCAAAAGTAGTCCCAGTCGGTATAGTTGATTGCTGATTTTTAGCATCACTGGTGGTTGTACTTGTATTGCTAATATTAGCATTTGGCTTACTACAAGCAACAGTGTTACTGAGTAAAACAGCACCCAGTAGTAATGGCATTAACTTTTTCATGTTCTCGTTGGTTTCTTACTTTTTTAAACTGGCTTCGGAGTCAAAGTTTACTTGGTTCGAGAGTTTTTTAGCTAAGAGTTATGAAAGCTAAATGTGTGACGATATTATATCATTAATGACCAAGCCCCTTCGGGGCGGGAACAGGGAATAGGAAACAGGGAACAGAAAAGAAATTAGCAAAGCCCAGATCCAGGGTACAAGCCCCTAAACTGCCGCGCTTCGCGATTTATTTATGAAAAAAAATAAAAAAAAAATTTTCGAGCGGAGAGTGCAACAAGAAAAAAATGCACACTTTGTACAAATCCCCTAATTTTAATTATGGGGATTTCCCTGTTCCCTGTTCCCTTTTAAAGAATAATTCGTAATTGATGGTTTCAAGCACCTTTATTCATTTATGGAAAAGAAAAAATGCAATAATCCGCAACTAAAGTCCCCGCATAAATGCGGAGGGTAATCACGAATTAGTTTAACTTGCCCAATCCTTAAGAAACTGTGCTTTTCTAGTTGCCATAAGAATGGTCATAATCCTTTAATTGATAAATCTCCTTAACTACCCAAGCCTCTATTAACCCAAGTTGCACGACTTTATAGGGTTGGTAATGGCTAATGGTAACAATTGACAATTAGCCATTAGCAATTAGCAATACTTCATACATGTCAGTACCAACTATTCAAGATCAGCAACCGCTTTGACAGTACGGCTAAGAATCTAGAGTGGCTGGGATCGTTACTACTGTTATGCTGCGTACCCAGTCGTAGCAGTATAAATACGGAAAACAGTGACAAATGACCCATTATTCTTCTATATTCGACTAAATGTGGATTAGCTGAGGATGCAGGCTGAGCCTCAAAGAACAAGCAATGTTGAATGTAGAAAGCTATGGGTGTTCATGATACACAGTCTCGTCGGCAATCTCCAACTTTAATTGCTTTACTGCAGTCTTTTTCTCGAAAAACCAGTATTGTAGTAGCTCTAATTGGCTGTGTTGTCATTCTGGGTTGGCTCAAAGACATTACAGTCCTCAAGAGCGTTTTGCCAGGATACGTGGCGATGAAAGTCAACACAGCTATCTGCTTGATTTTAGGGGGAGCGTCTCTATGGCTGTGGCATAGGCGATCGCCAACTAAGACCCGCCGTGCAGCTCAAGCCTGCGCCGTCTTTGTACTCCTGATTGGTCTATTAACAGTGATTGAGTATGGCTTCAACTTAAACCTTGGCATTGACCAACTCTTATTCCAGACCAGCATCGACCCGGTTGGTGATACCGCCCCTGGTCGAATGGCAGTCCATACCGCTGTTACCTTCGTCTTACTTGGCTTGAGCCTACTGCTGTTGAATCTCCATCACCCCAAGTATCTCCTAGCCCAGTTGTGTGCATCAGTGGTATTCTTAATTGCCTTCCAGGCTCTGCTGGGCTACATCTATGGCAATGCCTACTTCTATAGACTTGGCTCCTTGACTTCAATTGCAGTCCATACAGCTGTGGCATTCCTTCTGCTTAGCTGTGGCATTCTGTTTGCCCGTCCAGACCGTGGGTTAATGGTTGTTGTCACCAGCAGTAACGCAGGTGGCATCATGGCGAGGCGTTTGTTAAGCGCTGCGATTGTGTTCCCGCCAGTGGTGTGCTGGCTAATCTTATTTGGCTACCGATTGCACGTCTACACTCCAGAATTGGGACTGTGCCTCTTGACCATTTTGAATGTCGTCATCTTTGCGGTGCTGATTTGGTGGAATGCTCGCTCCCTAAATGCAATTGATTATCGGCGTCGGCAAGCCGAAACAGCGCTCAAACAGTCAAATGAAGAGTTAGAACAGAGAGTGTCGTTGCGTGCAATCCAGCTTTTGAAAGCCTTAGAGCAACTGCAGGGCGAAAGAGCCGAGCGCGAACGCATGGAAGGGGCGCTCTTTCAAGAAAAAGAACTGGCTTTAGTGACGTTGCAATCTATCGAGGATGCCGTAATCACAACCGACGCGACTGGGTTGATTAAATATCTCAACCCAGTTGCAGAAGAACTCACAGGCTGGAGTCTAGCTGAATCTCTGGGGTTACCTTTAGCACAAGTATTTAGGATTGTCAACGAAATGACCCGCAAGCCAGAGGAAAACCCAGTAGAAAAAGCCTTGCGTTCTGGTCAGATGATTGAAAAGACAAACCATACTGTCCTGATTACCCGCAACGGCAACGAGTTAGCCATTGAGGACTCCGCTGCACCGATTCGCACTCCCGACGGTCAAATTATCGGTGCAGTCATGGTATTTCACGATGTTACCCAAACCCGCCACATTGCACGTCTATTATCTTGGCAGGCAAGTCACGATGCCTTAACTGGACTGGTTAACCGAAGTGAGTTTGAAAACCGCTTAGAACAAACTGTCAGCAGTGCCAAGACGAGTAAAGGGCAACATGCATTGTGTTATCTAGATTTAGACCAGTTCAAGATCGTCAACGATACTTGTGGTCATGTCGCTGGTGATGAACTATTGCGCCAAGTTACCACTCTGTTTCAAACCAATGTGCGCTCCTCCGACACTTTAGCACGTTTAGGCGGAGATGAATTTGGCATACTGCTCAACCATTGCCCTCTAGAGCCAGCAGTGTGGATTGCTAATACCCTACGCGAGGCGGTCCAAAAGTTTCGTTTTGTGTGGCAGGACAAAACTTTCAATATTGGCGTCAGTATCGGGTTAGTTGTGATCAACGCAGACACTCAACAGATGAATAGCGTCTTAAGTGCTGCCGACGCGGCTTGCTATATCGCCAAAAACAAAGGGCGTAATCGCGTACATGTTTATCAAGCTGATGATGTCGATCTGGCACAGCAGCATGGCGAAATGCAATGGGTAGCGCGCATTACTCAAGCTTTGGAAGATAATCGTTTCTGCCTTTATTACCAGCCCATTGTCCCCGTCACCCAACCCGAGTCCTTGGAGGAACATTGCGAAGTCCTCCTGCGCCTTGTCGATGAAACAGGTAATTTAGTGTCACCAATGGCATTTATGCCGGCGGCTGAACGCTACAATCTCATGCAAGCCATTGACCGCTGGGTCATCTGCACGGTCTTTGCTAGTCTTGGACACTGCTACCAATCACTCACGCCGACCCAAGAGTGTTTGTATGCCATCAACCTCTCTGGTGCCAGCATCAACGACGACCAATTCATTGACTTTGTGTGTGAGCAGTTTGCATTACACCAAATCCCGCCCAAAGCGATTTGCTTTGAAATCACCGAAACCATCGCCATCACCAACTTAGGGAAAGCCGCCGATCTGATCCGCTCACTCAAAGAATTCGGCTGCCGCTTCGCTTTAGACGATTTTGGTAGTGGTATGTCCTCCTTCGCTTATCTCAAAAACCTGCCAGTGGATTATCTAAAAATCGATGGCAGCTTTGTCAAGCACATTGTGGAGGAGCCGATTGATTTGGCAATAGTAGAAGCTATTAATCAAATCGGGCATGTCATGGGAATTAAAACCATTGCCGAGTTTGTAGAAAATGACGCCATCTTAGAAAAAATCAAAGCGCTGGGGGTGGATTATGCCCAAGGCTATGGTATTGGAAAACCACAGCCTTTTTAAAGAATAATGTCTTTGCCTAGCTCTGTGAAACGAACTTTTTTAATATTCCATTGAGCATTACTTGTTAAGGTTTTGCGAAGACTGCCAAACAGAGCAAACTGCTCACAACTAGAAAGAGAAGTGAATTGTCGTTGGGAATGAGGAGATATTCGCAAATCGACTGTAGCGACACCATCTTTGATACTGACTCTATACCCTGACAAGCTAAAATCGGCAGTGTCCCGTTGCTCAATGATTTTACTTACTGCACTTATCACAGGTTTTTTATTTGACACTGAGATTGGTTTCGGAATTAATTCTTGGCATTGGGTGTCACTTATGTATAAAGTAATATTAATATTTTTATCAGTAGCAACGCTCTTATTTGGAGATTTTTTTAGTAAAGGCGGCTCAGTAACGGTATATTTTTTCGCCCGAAGCTGAGCCATGCTTGGCGCAGGGAAGGATTTACCGTTAGTATGTGCAGGTGTTTCGCTGTTTGCGGTTGTGCTCTTAGTAGGGCTATAATTACAACTGCTCAAGCTAGTTATTACCATAACAGTAAATATAATAATGTATCTTTTCATTGTATTCATGATTCTGTTGCACTGATATTTTTCTATTAACTTCTCTGCGATTGCTATTAAATCAGTATAAATTTGCACATCTTTCTAAAATTTTTGTCACCTTAACCAAACAGCGAATCTTCAGCATGAATTAGGTGAGTTACTGAGTTAAGCTATAGGAATCCTAAATCATTCATGAAAAATTTTAAGTAGCGTAGGGTGGGCACTGCCCACCAGATCCGGGTTTTGTAGGGCATAGCCCCACCTACGTATATTTAAAAAATCAAATATGATTCCTATAGTTAGTTTTGTAAGAGTGAGTAAACAAAAATGGTTGCTTCTATCTCTAAACCAAATGATGTACAACTTTTACCTCTGGAAGATTTTATAATCAGTCCCCCTGAGCATACAGAGTGGGTAGATGGCAAACTGGTTGAAAAAACAGGAATGACATATAAACATGGTCTGGCTCAAGGTAAATTAATACGTTACTGGGGAGACTACATCATCTCTAGTAGACAAGGGGGAGAAATTTGTGTAGAAACACTCTGTCGCACCAAAAAGCAGGCTCGCCGTCCTGATGTAGCTTACATTACTACTGAACAACTAGAACAATCTGGCAATAGCTTTACTATTCTTTCTCAGAGTTTCCCACTAATTGCAGAAGTTGCATCGCCTGATGACAGTGCTGAGGAATTATTTGCCAAATCCAAGGAATATTTAGAATCAGGTTGTCAGGAAGTTTGGCTACTATTCCCGGAAAGTCGGTTAGTGTTAATTAATACTCAAAATCAGTGGCAATTGTTTAATACAAATGAAGTTGTCAATACACTTTGCGTATTGACAGGATTTAGTGTGGCGGTAGCTGATTTGCTAGCTTAAATACAAGTATTTTTCATTACTAAGCTGTTCCACATTTAACTTGCATCCTTCGGGGCGGGCAGGATGCAAGGGCGCCAGTCGCCTCTGTCGGGAAACACTCATAATGCGCGCTGGCTCCCCCACAAGAGTTTAATGAAATTTAGATATGCAAATTAGATGTGTTTTAGCTTAATAGAGTGCGATCGCCTGCACGATCAACCCTTCACTATCTGCAAAGTGCGATCGCGTACAAGGAAGGCAGCCAATACCCTTCGGTTAAGGTAATTCGTGAAAAATCAATGCGTGTAGAGACGTTGCAATGCAACGTCTCTACATAGGTTGTAAATGAGGAAATCAAAGAAATGCGATCGCGTACAAGGACGGCAGCTATGGCAATTGCTTGAAGTTTTACGGTTTAAGTTGTCTTTTCCCTTATTAATGTTTTATAATAAAAGACTGATTAAAAAACATTAAATTTATTATATAGCTTTTCCTAGAGGATGAGTACCTTTTTGCTACGGTCACTTAGGAAGTGCTATAGCACTTCCGTGTTCTTTTTATGCACAACTATCGCCAACTTGAACGAACAATTTGACTACTTATTCAGGTTGCTGCTTAGATTAAAAACAGAACCTATTTTAGGTGCACTACCATGAGCAGAAATCGTCCCACAACAATTAACGGTCGCTTACAGGAAATCATTACCCAGCTTGAGCCTGTCGCAGGTCAGAACCGTCTTAAATGTCCCGAACCGCCTCCTACACCTGTAACCTACCCCGTATCCCCAGAGGCGAACGATTCGTGCCATCGGCACGATTAAAGTCGGAATCATGTCAAGTCTACTTTATTACTGATAATTTACTCTCTGAAAGAAACCCATCCCTAACCCTTCCCCGCTTATGGGGAGGGGTTTTCGGGTAATTAGGGGTAATTGAGCGGATATCGTAAAAGTAGTAAAGCTGTGACGTAACATCTAACTGAGTCATCTGGAAAAACAACAGAAAAGTTCAACTTTTGTACCTTTAACCGAATCATTTGGGAAAACAACTGAAAACTTAAACTCTTGTTTGCGTATGTCGGCGTTTGTGACTGAGCATCCAGAATACGATAATCATCAACACAAGAGCTTTGACTACAGATGCCTCCGGCACCGTTGTCTGGTCGGGCGGAAGGAAGGAGGGGCCACTCTGAATATCAATCTGCCCTGGATGGGTCGTATCATAACCAGGACCAGAACCAG
>CAZZYE010000083.1:0-14504 GCA_964658145.1 uncultured Stigonema sp. | reverse complement strand
AAGATGAAACTGCTTATCTTTACCGAACATAAAGATACGCTGGATTATTTAGTCAGTAAGCTGCGAGAGTGGGGATTATCTGTAACGCAGATTCACGGAGGAATGAAAATTGGCGATCGCGACACCCCCAACAGCCGGATTTATTCTGAGCGTGAGTTTCGGGAAGATTGTCAGATTTTAGTTGCTACGGAAGCAGCCGGCGAAGGTATAAATCTGCAATTTTGCTGGTTTATGATTAACTATGACATTCCCTGGAATCCTGTGCGTTTGGAACAGCGCATGGGACGCATCCACCGCTACGGACAGGATAAGGATTGTCTGATTTTTAACTTTGTCTCAACTAATACCCGTGAAGGAAGGGTGCTGGGTAAGTTGTTTGAGCGCATCCGCGCCATCGAGGTAGACCTCGACCCAGAACGCACAGGTAAAGTTTTTAACGTTTTGGGTGATATTTTCCCCGCCAATCAATTAGAGCGGATGATTCGGGATATGTACGCCCACAACCTGACTGAGGATGTGATTAAAAACCGCATCGTTGAGCAGGTGGACACTGACCGCTTTCGGTGGATTAGCGATTCGGCTTTGGAAGGATTGGCAAAGCGGGAATTAAATTTGGCACCGATTGTAGGTAAAGCTGTCGAGGCAAAAGAACGGCGTTTGATACCAGAAGTTATTGAGGACTTTTTTATTCAAGCGGCTCCGATTGCGGGGATTCATCCCAAGGAGAATGCTAAAGGACAAAAAGTTTACCGGATTGGGCGAGTTCCACGGACTTTGTGGACAATAGGCGATCGCCTCGAATCCCGTTTTGGGAAGTTGGGGCATGAGTATAAAAAGATTACGTTTGATAAAAATATCTTGACAAACGACGCAACTCTGGAATGGGTAACGCCTGGACATCCGTTATTTGAGTGCGTGCGGGATGATGTTTTGGCGCGGGTACAGGATGACTTGCGGCGAGGTGCTGTATTTTACGATTTGTACCGTCACCAGCCTGGGAGGTTGGATGTGTTTAGTGCGGGAATTTCTGATGGACGGGGGAATAAACTGCACGAGCGTTTGTATGTGATTCAAACTGAACTAGACGGTACAATGACGGTGCGCCAGCCAACGCTGTTTTTAGATTTGGTTCTGGCGTCGCGTAGGGGCGGGGAAACCCCGCCCAGCGTTTCCCCGCCCTTACCAGATGATAGCGCCTTACCCAGCCGCGATCGCGCAGAACAAGCTTTGATTGAACAGGAGTTAAATCGCTTTTTAACAGAGATTCGGACTCAGCGCCAAAAGGAAGTAGAGACAATTTCTCAGCACATGGAAATTAGCCTCAACACGATTATTGATAAGGTGCAGTGTCAGTTTGCTGAGTTGATTGAACAGAAGGAATCAGGTTCCAAAGAAGCAGGGTTGGACGGACGCATCAAGCAGTCAGAAGACCGTTTGTTTGAGTTGAATGCACGACTGGAACAGCGACGGGAGGAATTACAGCAGGAGGGTAGCTGTACCATTACTGATATTCGCCATCACGGACGTGCTTGGGTTTTACCCCACCCAGAACGTACTTCCCCAGAAATTGCGCGGATGGTTAGCAATGAGGAGATTGAACGTATTGCAGTTGAGGCGGTAATTGCACACGAAGAAGCTAGGGGATGGAAGGTGGTGAGTGTGGAGAAGGAAAATCGCGGTTTTGACCTAATTTCGCGCCAACCCCATCCAGAAGACCCAGAAACAGCGATCGCAGTTCGGTTTATTGAGGTTAAGGGACGCAAGGCGATCGGCGAGGTAGCATTGACGGCGAACGAGTATAAAACAGCTGAACGGTTAAAGCAGGACTATTGGTTGTATGTTGTGTTTAATTGCGCTTCCACTCCCGATGTTCGCGTTATTCAAGACCCAGTACGATTAGGGTGGGAGCCTCTCCTGAAGATTGAACATTATCACGTTTCTGCCCAAAAAATATTAGCAGCACAATAGCAGCACAAGAATAGGTGGTATCTTTATGCAGTTAGAAACACAAAAACGCTATTACACACCTGAAGAGTATTTAGAACTTGAAGAAAAGGCTGAATATAAAAGTGAATACCGTGATGGAGAAATTGTTCCGATGACAGGTGGCACTACAAATCATAATAAAATTGCCTTGAATTTAGCTGCATCATTAAAAATTGCTTTAAGGCGTAAAAATCATGATGTTTACATCGGTGATGTGCGGTTGTGGATACCGAAGTATCGGCAGCATACATATCCAGATGTGATGGTAATTCAAGGACAACCTGTTTATACGGGAACCAGCACAACAACGGTTATGAACCCGATGTTAATTGCGGAAGTTTTATCTAAATCAACTCAAAATTATGACCAGGGCAATAAGTTTTTATATTATCGTTCTATCCCGGAATTTAAGGAATATATTTTAATCGACCAATATCAGTATCATGTGATGCATTATGTAAAAACTGCTGAGGGTAAATGGATTCTTGATGAATTTGAAGGTGAATCTGCAACTTTATCATTTGAAACAATTGATTTTAAAATTGCCTTGACAGACCTTTACGAGCAAGTTAATTTTGCTGAAAGTGACGAAGATTAAGATTTTTTGAATTATTTGGTGCTATTACAGTTAAATTAATATAATGCCAACGACACAATACCCCAAACGCCTCATCGAAGTTGACCTACCCATCAAGCGAATCTCTGCCCATGCACGGCGAGAAAAATCCATCCGTCACGGGCATATTTCCACTCTACATATATGGTGGGCAAGGCGACCATTGGCATCGTGTCGGGCGGTAATTTGTGCTGCATTATGGCCAGACCCTGCTGACCCAATATGTCCAGAGGCGTTTGTCAAAACAGCAAAAACGTTGATGTTAAAACACCACAAGGAGGAGGAAGTGGTGCTGGTAGAGCTTTTTCTCAGCGTAATTATGGTATGGATAAATTTGAGGACTTATTCACACCTAGACAATCTTTATCTTTAACTACACTTATTCGTTTAGTTCAAAAGATAGGTAAAAAATTAGATTATCATGAATATGATAAAGGATTGGTAATTGCTATACAAACAGTTTTGAGTATTGGTGTTAGCAAAATTACAGATGTCATGAATGATCTTTGTACATGGCAAATGACTATGGATAGAATTAGAAACTTATTTACAAGACAAGCAATTTCTATGGCATGGGATTTTGCAGAAACATCTCCTGTATCAGAAGCAGCAGGTGATTATCAAATCACAATGAAAAATGTCTTGGAAGTTTTAGAGCGTGAAGCAAGTAAATATCCAATGGGGACTAGTGAACAGGCATTAGCTACTAATCACCCATTACAGCCTCCAATGGTTAATGCTTTTATCACCGACCCACCTTATTATGATGCTGTACCTTATGCAGATTTATCAGATTTCTTTTATGTATGGTTAAAGCGAACATTACCTTCGTACATTAGCAATTCATTTTCTGATGAACTAACCCCGAAAAAAGAGGAATGCATAGTTGATGAAGTTAAAGGCAAAGACCGCCAATACTTTGAAAAGACAATGGCACAAGCAATGGCAGAAGGTAAACGTATTCTGTCACCAGAGGGTATTGGAATTGTAGTTTTTGCCCACAAATCTACATCAGGATGGGAAGCACAACTGCAAGCAATAGTAGATGCAGGCTGGACAATCACAGGTTCATGGGCAATTGATACAGAAATGGGTACAAGATTACGCGCACAAAGTTCTGCTGCACTCGCCTCATCTGTACACCTTGTCTGCCGTCCACGCAACACAGACGACATCGGCGACTGGCGCGACGTATTGCAAGAACTCCCCCAACGCATCCACGAATGGATGCCCCGCCTCGCCGCAGAAGGTGTAGTCGGTGCCGATGCAATCTTCGCCTGTCTTGGTCCCGCCCTAGAAATTTTCTCCCGCTACTCCCGCGTCGAAAAAGCTAGTGGCGAACAAGTTACCCTCAAAGAATACCTCGAATATGTTTGGGCAGCAGTCTCCAAAGAAGCCCTTGGCATGATTTTCTCCGGTGCAGATGCTACAGGCTTTGAAGAAGATGCCCGCCTCACCGCTATGTGGTTTTGGACACTCTCCACTGGTAGCACTGATAACACCAACGACATTAACGAAACTGAAGCAGACGACGAAGACGATGAAGAAACCCCTAGTAAATCCAGCAAAACTAACGGCTACGTACTAGAATTTGATGCTGCCCGAAAAATCGCCCAAGGACTCGGCGCACATCTAGAAAATCTCAACCGCCTAGTGGAAGTCAAAGGTGACAAAGCCCGACTCCTTCCTGTATCAGAACGTACCCACTATCTTTTTGGTAAAGAAGAAGCCCAAGCCCCTACCAAGCGTAAAAAGAAGGATGTGAAGCAACTCAGCCTCTTTGATATCGCTGGTAGCAATGAAGACGAAGACAATGATTGGGGAGAAAAAAACGTACCTCAATTGGGCAATACCACATTAGACCGCATTCACCAAAGTATGATTTTGTTTGCCGCCGGACGCAGTGAAGCCCTTAAACGCTTCTTGGTAGAAGAGGGGGCTGGCACAGACCAACGCTTCTGGCGATTAGCCCAGGCACTCTCAGCATTGTACCCCAATGGCACAGATGAAAAACGCTGGGTGGATGGGGTGTTAGCAAGAAAGAAAGGACTTGGATTTTAAGTGCGGAGTGCGGAGTGCGGAGTCTGGGGTGTAGCAACGCTTAAAGTATCATACAAAGCAAATCAGCTAGGGTTTAATAGTACAAAATTACCGTTTTGTTTGGTTAAATCCCCAGTACAAACAACAGCTAACCGTTCGGTGTAAGCCATGCGTCCTAACTGATACTCTTGTTCATTCACAAGAGTGTGAATTGCCTGGGGCTTGCCTACAACAAATCCCATAATAATTATATTAAAAGTATGGCTAGATTCTGCAAGTCGAATTACCATACCTTGAATTTCTACATTTGGAATACATGTAACCAAATCACTCAGGATATCAAGTTGAGAACGCCCTTCAGCTTTTTCCAACGTTTCTAAAATCTCAGCCATCCGCAGTGCAAAAGACCGAGTTTTACGGTTAAGTGGTAAAGTAATATCCAATTCTGAACCTGAACTAACAGTCAAAACCCAAACCGACTCTTGATTATTCGCGTTATCCCCTAGATTTTCCTGCTGCCATCCCCGTGCGATTAGGTAATTTATTAATTGCTGAGGATCTAGATTAGAGAGAATGTTAGGGTCGCGCACGCTGACTATCATATTGCTTCTCCTGCTGCAATTCTTTGCATAAGAGTTTTTAACGCATCAACGCTGAAAACGTTTTGACGTGGTAAATAAATAGTAACATTGGTTTGATTAGTGCTTTCTGCTTGACCTCGCAGCGATACCCAATAAGCACAGCGTTTTAAACAAAGTTCAGTTTCCGTTTGCTGCAACCAATGTTCCACTTTTTCAGGTACTAAAACTACGACTAGCAACAGGGGGTCATCATCGGGATTGGTGTTCCTTAATTCATTATAATTTTTAATTTCCAGGGGATATCTAATACCTTTATTATCAAGCAGGTCTTGGGAAGTGCATTTTAGCTGTAAATCAAGCCTTGTTCTTCGTCTAGAACCTGGTGAGACAAGTCCCTTAATTGTGACATCAACCCCAACTAAATCTAACGGTCTGGGTGCTATTTGAAATGAATACCCTGCAACAGATGCCACTGAGCTGATGTAAGCATAACTAAATTCCTCTTTCTGAGTCGTGATGAACATTTAACAAATACTTTGAATTCAAGTGCCTTCTCAGCTTTTAAACTGTACTGCAATAGCAATAAAAGTTTTGACATGTCTAGTCAACAAAGTTCGTAATTACTGGTTTAACATAGTATTTGAGTATAAACTCAGAAAAACAACCTCACACTCATGGCTCTGTAGCACTCCTATGGCAGCACTCAAACCTTGGTATAAAATTGACGAATTAACCCCCCGCGAAGACTTACGGGAAGGAAAACCCCTTGATGCTTCCGAGTTTGCTGTCCACCTCGACAAAGTACGAGACGAGACCGCCCCTCCTAATTATAATATCAATTAATTTGAATTTTTTTCAGCGGGATAGAGAACTTAATAAAAAAGGCATTATAGCAATAGATTTAGTGAGGTGGGACTATGATTAAAAATGAAAAACAGCATGGATATAGTAAAGACTGGGCAAGAAAATTTGCATATTCTATATCTATATCTATAATAGAAAAAGATGAAGCTTGGAAACAAAGAGACCCCGAAGGATGGCAGCTTGATATTGATGTCAAACGGTCTCATTTAATGGCTTTACAAGAAGAAATCGAGGAATACGAAAACCTAATTAATTGTGATAACAATCAACCGATTAAAATTCAAGTTGAAAATTTCAATAAACTTCCAGATGTGTTAATAAAAGCTCGCATTGCAGCAAAAATGACCCCTAAGGAACTAGCTGATATTTTAGGAATTGAAGAACAACGAATTAAAGAGTGTGAAGATAAAGATTATCAATGCGCCAGTTTTTGTGAAATTCTCGAAGTTAGTGCAGCATTGGGTGTAGAGTTTGATAATGCATTTGTCAAGGTAGATTTTGTGGAAATAGAAGCCGGAAAAAAAAGCGCTCTTAAATGGCGCAAATGGCGAGAAAAAAGGAAGAATATGAAAGCTCAAGCTTCATAAATAAGCACTGGCATTAGTAGGGGAATAAATGATGGCAGCACTCAAACCTTGGTATAAAATCGACGGTTTAACACCCCGTGAAGACTTACGGGAAGGAAAACCTCTTGATGCTTCCGAGTTTGCTGTCCACCTCGACAAGGTACGAGATAAAACCGCCCCTCCTGATTATAAAGAACCAGCAAGATTTTTTGACCGTACCTACCTCACTAAATATTTAACGGACCTAGCCGCCCAAGTAGTCCGCCGTCTCAGTGGCGAGAAAACAGAAACCTCAGCAGTATTCAATCTTGCTACCCAGTTTGGCGGCGGTAAAACCCACGCCCTCACATTGCTTTATCACTTAGCCAAACATGGTGCAGCGGCTAACAACTGGACGGGAGTCCAAAAAATACTACAAAAAGCCGGACTTTCATCAATACCAGAAGCAGCAGTTGCTGTCTTTGTCGGTACAGAATTTGATTCTATTCAGGGACGCGGTGGTGACGACGGTACACCCTTACGCAAAACACCGTGGGGAGAAATTGCTTACCAATTAGGCGGTGCTGAAGCTTTAGCTGTGCTTGCAGAACACGAGGCTCAATTTATTGAACCCAAAGGCGATGTCATCCGAAAATTTCTCCCCAAAGATAAACCCTGCCTGATATTAATGGATGAAATTATTAATTATGTGAGTACCTATCGCCGTAAGGGTTTTAATAACTACCTATACAACTTCATTCAGTCACTCTCTGAAACCGCGAGAAGTTTAGATAATGTGGTTTTAGTGGTTTCGATTCCCGCCTCTAAGATGGAATATACCACCGAGGATGAAGCGGATGAGCAACGTTTCAAGAAAATGCTTGACCACGTAGGCAAAGCGATAATTATGTCCGCCGAGTCGGAAACCTCCGAAATTATCCGCCGCCGCTTGTTTGAATGGGAACCTGGTGCTGTCACCGCAGATGGCAGAATTATCTTACCCAAAGATGCAATTAACACCGGCAATGAATACGCGGACTGGGTGGTGGAACACCGACAGCAACTTCCGAGTTGGTTTCCCCTAGACAATGCCCGTGAAGCTTTTTACGCCACTTATCCTTTTCACCCTACAGTGCTATCTGTATTTGAGCGCAAGTGGCAAGGCTTACCACGCTTCCAACGTACCAGAGGTGTGCTGCGACTCTTGGCACTGTGGGTATCAAATGCTTATCAACAAGGATACCAAGGCGCACACCGCGATGCTTTAATTAGTTTAGGCACTGCCCCACTTGATGACCCTCAATTTCGAGCAGCAGTATTTGAACAATTAGGCGAAACTCGTCTAGAAGGTGCAGTGACAACAGATATCTGCGGTAAAAGAGATTCCCATGCAGTGCGCTTAGATGCAGAAGCTGTGGACGCGATCAAAAAACCCAGGCTGCACCGCAAAGTCACGACAACAATATTTTTTGAATCTAACGGCGGCTTTCAGAAAACCGAAGCCACTGTCCCTGAAATTAGACTAGCAGTAGCAGAACCGTCCCTGGATATCGGCAATGTGGAAACCGTTTTAGAGACACTTTCAACTGACTGCTATTATCTCTCAATAGAGAAAAATAAGTACCGCTTTAGCTTATCTCCCAACTTGAATAAAATTCTGGCAGACCGCCGTGCTAATGTCCAGGCATCCAGAATTACCAGCCGAGTCACAGCCGAAATTCAGAAAGTTTTCGTCCCCAGTCAGGGAATCCAACCGATTTATTTTCCCGAAAATTCCAGTGCTGTTCCCAATCGGGCAGTGCTAACACTAGCTATACTAGCGCCTGAGTATTCCATGCAAGACAGCGAAACTGTAAAATTTGTGGAATCGATGACGCGGGAGTATGGCACATCAGATCGTACTTTTAAGAGTGCCATAGTTTGGGCGATCGCCGACTCCGACACCCAACTCAGGGAAGAAACCCGTAAGCTACTAGCATGGGAAGACATCCGCGACGAAGAACGCGAACGTTTAGACGATTCCCAAAAACGCCAGTTGGATGAAAACCTCAAAAAAGCAGAACGTGACTTAAAAGAAAGTGTTTGGCGATCGTACAAAAATATTGCACTTTTGGGTAAAGATAACAAAATCCGCACTGTAGACTTAGGCATGGTGACATCTAGCATGGCACGTAATATGGTTGAACTGATTGTCAACCGCCTACGTCAAGATGGAGACGTTGAAGATAGCGTTAGCCCTCGCTTTATAGTACGTAACTGGTCGCCTGCATTTACAGAATGGAGTACCAAAGCTGTCCGCGATGCCTTTTTCGCCTCACCACTGTTTCCTCGGTTGTTGAATGGGGATGGGGTAAAAGAGGCGATCGCCCGTGGTGTTAGAGATGGTATCCTCGCCTATGTGGGTAAAACTGGCGATGCTAAATATGAGCCGTTCCAGTACCAATGCACCATCAGTGCTGCCGATGTAGAAATCTCTGACGATGTATTCATCATCACCCAAGAGACTGCGTCAGCTTACAAAAAAGCCGAATCAGAAAGTCTTGCTGACACGCAAAACCCGTCACCCCAGACAATTAACGGGGATACCGCTAACACCCCTGCTACCACAGTCAGCGTGACTGCTTCTACCACTAATGTAGTGAAAGCGAAAGCTCAAACTACCCCATATGTAAAAGACACTGCCACTGAACCAACAGAAATTATTACCCCACCACCTTCAGCGCGAGTGCTAAAATGGAGTGGCGCAATTACACCCCAAAAGTGGATGAACTTCTACACAAGAGTTCTTAGCAAGTTTGCTGCGAATAAAGATTTGAAATTGACTTTAAAAGTGTCAGTTTATGTTGAAGGGGATGTTTCTACTCAGAAGATTGAAGAAACTAAAGTGGCATTGCAAGAATTGGGATTGGGCGGTGATATTGAGACGGACATCGTTTGAACTCATCCCACCCCTACAATTTGTCTGATACGTTCGCCGTTTTCTTTGAATCAGAAGTATTTGGCGATCGCGACTGAGCATCTGATAGCCGATCCAATCATATCATGATGTCCGGTTAATCACTTATTATTTAGGTCTGACCTCTCCCCGCCTAAGACTTGCGTCAAAGTCTCCCCGGACCTATTAGGGGAGGGGTTGGGGGAGAGGTTCTTTATTATAAGTAATTAAGCGTAAATTCTATCACATCTAATTCGATGGGCAATGATATCAATCACCAGATTTTTGCCATCCGCAAAACGAATCCTGGTAGCACTGCGCCGCTCACTGTTTCGGGATTATCCAAGATTTCAGGTTCTTGATTGGGGCGGTAGATGTAAACTTTTCGGTTTTTGCGGTCAATTAACCATCCGAGTGATGCACCATTGGCAATGTATTCCTGCATTTTGTCTTGCAATCCACTCAGGGTATCGCTCTGAGAACGCAACTCAATCACGAAGTCAGGACAAATCGGTGCAAAAGAGGCTTTTTGTTCTTCAGTTAAAGCATTCCAGCGCTCTAGTTTAATCCAGGATGCATCAGGAGATCGGGTTGCACCATTGGGCAGGGTAAAGCCAGCACTGGAGTCAAAAGGCTCGCCTGTTCCATCAAGTTCAGCCCAGTTCCCCAGTTGTACAGCAATTTTGAAGTTGCGATTGCCTGTATCTGAAAAAGCTGGTGGCATAATGATAACTTCCCCACTAGCAGTACGCTCAATTCTTAAATCGTCATTTGCCTGACAGAATTCGTAGAACTGTTCAGTGGTCATCGATTTGATAGAAGGAAGATTGACCGTCAGTGGGACGCTTTGGGTTTGAATTAATAGCGTCGTCATTCTTTGTCCCTCGTTTTGTTAGAAGTGGCGCCAGTACATGCTACCTTGACACCGAACCGTATTCCATACTGCGCAGGTTTTGGTTTTTGGTAGGATTTTCGCACGTGTAGAGACGCGATATATCGCGTCTCTACAACGTTATCCGAGCAGTATTGGAACAACAGCGACTGAATGTAACTCAGTATGAATCGGTAGGCTACCCGACCGTGGGAGAATCAAAATATAAAAAGTACACAGGAAAACCCTATAGTATGGTTAGTCAATTTGACCGAAGAGGCAGGGGAGCGGGGAGCAGGGGGCAGGGGGAAAAGATTCTGGATTCCCCTGCTAAACGGGTTTCAAGCCCCTCCATTTATGGATGGAGAACAAAAAAAATGTCCGCTCGAGACACGTAGTGCAAGAAATACTACGTCCTTATTTCAAGCCCCTCCATTCATGGATGGGGTTTCTCCCCTGCTCCCTTCCCCCTGCCCCCTGCCTCTTGTTGACATACAGTCCAGCCACACCTGAACAGATGACGCCAAAGCATCTTGTTCAGGCTTTGAATATTTCATCGACAAGGTTACTAAGTCGCGTTATTGTAACCCTGTAAAGGGTTTACACCCAATGAAATACACATAGCATAAAAGACTGTGGGAACGTCCCACACGTAGCAGGTTACTAAAGAAAAACAAACTTTTGAGCAACTAATTAACCATGCACTTGAGTGAAATCACCCATCCCAACCAGTTACACGGTTTATCGATTCGGCAACTGCAACAGATTGCTCGTCAGATTCGAGATAAGCATCTACAAACCGTAGCAGCAACCGGAGGACACCTAGGACCAGGGTTGGGTGTTGTAGAGTTGACCCTAGGGCTTTACCAGACGTTAGACTTAGATCGCGATAAAGTCATATGGGATGTAGGACACCAAGCTTATCCCCATAAACTGCTCACAGGGCGCTATAGTCACTTCCATACCTTGCGGCAAAAAGATGGAATTGCCGGTTATCTGAAGCGTTGCGAAAGCAAGTTTGACCACTTCGGCGCGGGTCACGCTTCTACTAGTATTTCGGCAGCGTTGGGCATGGCTTTAGCGCGAGACATGAACGGCGAAAAATTCAAAGTTGTTGCTATCATCGGTGATGGTGCACTGACTGGCGGTATGGCATTGGAAGCCATCAACCATGCAGGACATTTACCCAAAACTAACCTGCTGGTTGTCCTCAACGATAACGAGATGTCAATTTCTCCCAATGTTGGGGCGATGACTCGCTACCTTAACAAAATGCGCCTGAGTCCGCCTGTGCAGTTTCTCGCAGATAACTTTGAGGAACAGTTTAAGCAAATTCCCTTTGTTGGTGAATCTCTTTCGCCTGAGTTAGCACGTATCAAAGAAGGCATGAAGCGCTTAGCTGTTCCGAAAGTGGGAGCAGTGTTTGAAGAACTCGGCTTTACTTACTTTGGACCAGTGGACGGGCATAATCTAGAGGAACTAATTGCTACCTTCCAACAGGCACATCAAACAGCAGGACCAGTTTTGGTGCATGTGGCAACGGTGAAAGGCAAAGGCTATGATATTGCCGAACAAGACAAAGTCGGCTATCACGCCCAAACCCCATTCAACGTAGCTACTGGCAAAGCCGTCCCTGTAAGCAAACCCAAACCCCCTGGCTACTCTAAAGTGTTTGCCCACACCCTTGTCAAACTCGCTGAACAAAACCCGAAAATCATTGGGATTACTGCGGCTATGGCAACGGGGACAGGGTTAGACAAATTACAGGCAAAGCTACCCAATCAATATATAGATGTGGGTATTGCTGAACAACATGCCGTTACCTTGGCTGCAGGACTTGCATCCGAAGGTATGCGTCCAGTCGCTGTTATCTACTCGACGTTTCTGCAACGTGCTTACGACCAGATAATTCACGATGTGTGCATCCAAAACCTGCCCGTGTTCTTCTGCCTAGATCGTGCAGGAATTGTCGGTTCTGATGGTCCGACTCACCAAGGAATGTACGACATTGCCTATCTGCGACCGATACCCAACATGGTGCTGATGGCACCTAAAGATGAAGCGGAACTTCAGCGCATGGTGGTGACTGGCGTTAACTACACCACAGGTCCCATTGCCATGCGCTACCCCCGTGGCAACGGCTATGGTGTTCCTCTCATGGAAGAAGGTTGGGAACCCTTAGAAATCGGCAAAGGGGAAATTATCCGCCACGGTGATGACGTATTAATAGTAGGTTATGGTACAATAGTACACCTAGCATTGCAAGTTGCGGAAATTCTCAGCGAACATGGCATAGAAGCGACCGTAATTAATGCTCGTTTCGCTAAGCCATTGGATACCGAATTGATTTTCCCATTGGCTAAGCAAATCGGGCGCGTTATCACCTTAGAAGAAGGTTGTGTCATGGGTGGCTTTGGTTCTGCGGTAGCAGAAGCACTGTTAGATGCCGACATCGTGGTTCCTATCAAACGGATCGGTGTACCAGATGTCTTAGTAGAGCATGCCGAACCGAATGAATCTAAGGCAGAATTAGGTTTAACTAGTCCCCAAATAGCTGAACTCGTGTTGCAAGCTTTCTTTAAACAACAACTAACTGCTGTCATCTAGTAGGTGCGAACAGCCCAGCCCTTCGCCCCTACCTGATGTAGAATGGGTAGGGCATATGCCCTGCCTACTACTTTGTTAACAGCGACGGGAAACCCGTATAGGCGCACTGTCCTCATGAATGCGTTGCACTTTTAAGGGAGCGCAAAACAATTAAATGTGGTACAATCAATTTGTCAGTAAAGACATTAAAATCCTACCCCCGGACTAGGGGAAAGTTGACGCCCAGTACTCGAATTAACGAGACGAATAGGAAATAACACTCTATCCTTAGGGATGAACAGGGTGTGCCTGGGAACCCGTAAGGGATTAAGACACGCGAAATCTCCTTAGAATCCCATGACATAAGAGTCGTGGGAATGTCAATTCAATGAATCCCATGAATCCCACAAACCAGGTTTATCCGGTTATTTGGCACAACAACTCAGTGTTACTCATTGACCAAACCCGCTTGCCCAGCGAGTATGCATTTGTGGAAATTCATCGCAGCGAAGATATGGCGCAGGCGATTAAAACCATGATTGTCAGAGGTGCACCAGCAATTGGTGTGGCGGCGGCATATGGTATGTATCTTGGGGCAAGAGAAATTGAAACCAACGACCGCGATCAGTTTTTGCAACGCTTGCAGGAAGTCGCAGACGTATTGCGTTCCACTCGTCCAACGGCTGTAAATTTATTCTGGGCGATTTCACGAATGATGAAAATCGCCTACGAAACTATTGGAACAGTAGAAGACATCCAACAAACCCTCTTGCAAACAGCCCAAACTATCAACGCGGAAGATTTGCAAACCTGTCAGGCGATCGGCGACCATGGCTTGTCAGTCTTGCCTTCTACCCCAGAAAAGCTAACGATTCTTACCCATTGTAACGCGGGAGCACTAGCAACAGCAGGTTACGGCACCGCCTTGGGTGTAGTGCGTTCTGCTTTTCGAGAAGGGCGCTTAGCTAGTGTGTTTGCCGACGAAACCCGCCCAAGGCTGCAAGGTGCAAAACTCACTGCTTGGGAATGTGTCCAAGAAGGTATCCCAGTTACGGTAATTACTGACAGTATGGCGGCTCATTGTATGAAGCAAGATTTGATTCATGCTGTGGTAGTAGGCGCTGACAGAATCGCAGCCAATGGGGATACAGCCAACAAAATAGGTACGTATAGTTTAGCACTCGTAGCCAAAGCACATAATATTCCTTTCTTTGTCGCAGCTCCCCTTTCAACCGTTGATTTTTCCTTACAAGATGGCAGCCAAATCCCCATAGAAGAACGTAACCCAGAGGAAATATACAAAATTGGCGACACCATTCTCACACCAGCAGGTGTAGAATTTTACAACCCAGCATTTGATGTCACTCCAGCAGCTCTGATCGCAGCCATAATTACAGAAAATGGCGCCTTTGCTCCTAAAGAGTTAGCAAAATCACGAGCAAAGCAATTAGCTTAATAATTCGTAACTCATAATTAGGGA
>CAZZYE010000082.1:0-14509 GCA_964658145.1 uncultured Stigonema sp. | reverse complement strand
CCCCCCAAGTTCGCAACTGCAAATACACTAGTACCAGCGTTACTGCTAAAAGTACGGTTGCCGCTGCTGCTGCATAACCAAAATCAAATTGACCAAAAGCCTCTTCATAAATGTAGTAAACTAGTAAATTAGTAGAATTCAATGGACCACCGCCAGTAATCACATAAACTTGCTCAAAACTTCGCAATGTGAAAATAACAGTGGTAATTATTGCGAATATTAAAGTAGGTCGCAATCCAGGCAAGGTAATATACCAAAATTGTTGCCAAGCATTTGCGCCATCGAGTTCTGCAGCTTCATAACGACTGGGGGGAATTGCTTGTAACCCTGCCAAAAACACCACCATATTGAAACCAAGTTGTTTCCAAACACTTAATATAATGAGGACAGGCATTGCCCAAAATGTGTCTCCCAGCCAGGAAATTGGTTCAATACCGATCGCCTCTAAAAGCGCGTTAACTGGTCCATCTGTTTGAAACAGCCAGCGAAATCCCAAACCAGCCGCCACAAGAGAGATAATCGAGGGCAGGAAATAGGCAGTTCGCAGTACACCTTGCAAGGCAAAGCTACGGTTTAATAGTACCGCTAGTCCCAAAGGGATAACTAGACTGGGAATGACAGTGGCTACAGCGAAGTAAACGGTGTTACCAAGAACTTGGCGGAAATCAGGATTGAGTAGCAAGCGCCAGTAATTTTTTAAGCCTACCCAATAAATACCTGTTGAAGTGAAACTACCAGCACTGAAGCTGAGGTAAAATAAATAGGCGATGGGCCAAACTATAAAGATGCCCAGTAAAATCAATGCTGGAGTCAGAAAAATCCCAGCAGCAACGGTATCATTATCTAACCAGGATTTACCATTTATTTTTGGCATCTACAACCTCCTTCCTGCCATGATGACGCTTTGCTCCGATTCTACCTCTAGCTTGGTTTCTCCCAGTATTAGCGATCGCACCATTTGTACAGACACTCCTTTAAAACTGGGAATCATGGCTTCTGGTAATGGCAGTAATTTTGAGGCGATCGCCCTTGCAATCAAAGACGGGCAGTTGTCCGCCCAAATTCAAGTTTTAATTTACAATCATCCAGAGGCTTATGCTGCAGTACGGGCAGCTAACTGGGGTATTCCATCTGTCTTGTTGAATCACCGCGATTACAAAAGCCGCGAAGACTTAGATGGGCAAATTGTGCAGACTTTGCAGCAGCATGATGTGGAATGGGTGATTATGGCAGGCTGGATGCGCCTGGTAACTCCTGTTTTGATCAATGCCTTTCCTGACCAGATTATCAATATACATCCCAGCTTATTACCTAGTTTTAAGGGAACCCGTGCCGTAGAACAAGCCCTTGCTGCTGGAGTAAAAATCGCTGGTTGTACAGTGCATCTTGTGTGTTTAGAAATGGACAGTGGTTCCATTTTGATGCAAGCCGCAGTGCCAGTGTTGCCTGATGATACACCAGAAACACTCCACGCTAGAATTCAAGTGCAAGAACATCGGATTTTACCTATAGCGTTGGGCGAAGCCCTTGCCAAAGGCATCGCTCTTGCAGCCCAAACACAAATATAACCCACATTTCGCACCCTTCCTCTTCACACACGAATATTTACAGATAGTACTTAAGAACTAATTGTTTTAAGTGCTTTCTATTGCTTAAATAAGAAAATATTGCATTAAGCCGAGTACTAATGTATTAGTCGCTTTCTGGTGGATAAAGCGAATTGACAAATCAGGGCGATCGCAGAACAAAAACCCTGATAGCAATGGTACGGAAGAATACATTCGTCATGACTGTTATATAAACGGAATTAAATGTAGAGCAGACGAAGCCAGGTTTGAGGGTATAGTGATTGAAGTAGTTTAAGCTACTTGATATACTGAGAAGCCCCAGCCACATGAGAACGACGATCGCACGGACATGAGTCGAACACTCGCAGCGTCCTTTAAGAGTGAAGATTTCAGGCGATTACTCCCGAACCGCTCTTTAGTGTCGCTTACGATCAAGGTAAAGCCGATGACCCCATTAAGTATTTCGCTGAATAGCGAAAATCAAGATTTAGGAGTAGTCAAAGCGCTGCGAAAGCCAGTCTCAAAGCTGGATTTAGCCCCTTTTCCTGCACCCTCGTAGACATTAGTGCAATTACCTTAACCTCTCACTGATGTTGGTTGAGGATGAAAGTGCGAACTCTACCCAGGATTGGGTTACTCAACCAAAGCCAGTCATCTCCCTTTAATCAAGGTTTAGACTGAACGAATCGCACAGAACCCCCCGTTAGCGCCAGTGTCAGCCCACAACAGCCGTCTGGTTGCGCCCTGTTCCAGGCTTCACCCTCCAGATACCGAGTCTGGTCAGTGTGGGCAGGTAGTCCGTCATACCTAAGTCTGGTAGACGGGACTTGCACCCGTATCAGACCGAGAGTTCAACCCTTGTGACAGTAATCTGCTGTCAGGTTGGTGAGGTTATTTACGGACTTTACCTACCGTGATTCCCTCACAACGAATCGCACTTCCTCTCACCCTTCAATCAGGAGCGAACGTACAGTAGAAGGTTGACTTGTTCAATAGATTTTGTGTATACTTTTACAGCTAAAATTAAGTAAATAAATGATTAAGGAGAAGTAAACATGGATACTTCACAAGAGCAAATTGCTAACGAAACCTTGATAGAGGGAGAACTATCCGAAGAAGATTTGAGAAAGATTGCAGGTGGAATAGTTGATATCGGACTATCAGCCTACGGTCTTCCATTAATCCGTGATGTTAATGTCCACGCTTAACATGTAATGATGCCTTTTATTGGCTGAAATGAAACTTCTGTAGGATTTATACCATTTGCAAATTGCGAATTGGAGACTATAGTCTCCAATTCGCAATTTGCAATTAATGCCCCCACGCTGACCCTCATTTCTTCACCTCTAATGGGCAGCATAAATCTGTTTAATAGGGTTGAGGGAATAGGAGGGTTTGGGATGGAAACCCGAACCCCATCCCAAAAAAGCAATGCAGTAGTTGTTGGGGTTTTAGATTCTAATGCGGGAACTCATAACAACAGAACTGTTGCCTGTTACCCTCTTCGATAAATAAAATACAATTATCACTAAATGAACATGAGCACTATAGTCATCACAAGTTACGGTACACTAGGAGACCACTTGCCTTATATTGAACTTGGAAAAGCCTTGAAAACTAGAGGGCATCAAGTACGTATGGCGGTAAATGAGGCAATACATCCCTACGTTGTAAAAGCTGGACTGGAAGGATTTGCTGTCGGTCGTCCAATGATGGGTCCTCAACAAGTGCGACGTTATGCACAAGAATGGAACCACTTGCCTTTAGTGAGGGCGCAGTCGCAAGACCCAGCAACAACCAGAAATAAGGGGTTTCTGTATGATCCAGTAGACAGTATGTGTTCTCTGCTAGAGGCATGTAATGGTGCAGATATGTTAATTTCTTGTCCTTTGCAGGAAGAAGTCGCAAAAATGATAACAGATGCGGTAAATATTTGCTGGGTTCGCTCTTGTCTGACTCCGTTTTATCTTTGCTTTCATGAGTCAGAAAATGAACATCAAACATTTTCTCCCTATAGTTCGCTAAATGCCAAAGATTTGAACCGCTTTATTTTGGCTGCTAGTCCCTATTTTTGCCAGTTACCTCCGAAATATTCCCAAATACATCAAACAGGTTTTTGGTTTTATGAAGATCCAGATTGGAGCAGTTGGCAACCCAGTCAAGATCTGAGGGAATTTGTTGAGGGGGAACCCAAACCTTTAGTGCTTTCATATAGCAGTGTACCTGTGGAAAATCCTCAGGAAGTTGTAGAAGTTCACGTCCGCACTGCGGCTAAATTAGGTCGCCGAATTTTGATTCTACAAGGCTGGGCAGACTTCAATGAAAGCCATTTACCATCAGACATTGAGCGGGATAACGTCATGTTTCTAGATGGTTTAATATCGCAAGATTGGTTATTTTCTCGTGCAGCCGCCCTGATTACTCATGGCGGAGTCGGGACAATCGCGCGGTCATTGCGTAATGGCTGTCCAATGCTGGTAGAACCCTTAGCCAGCGATCAATTTTTTAATGCGCTACAGGTGCTGAGATTAAAGGTGGGAGCCGCAATGGACTTTCAGAAACTAACAGTGGATGGACTGGCTAGTATTTTACAGAAGAAAGTATTGACACTTGATTATAAAAGACGGGCGGTTGAAATCGGTGAAAAAATCAAAGCTGAACAGGGTTTAATCACAGCGTGCGACTTGCTCGATATGATCATTTCCGCCAAATGAACCGTAATTAAGCTCTCCACCAAACCTTTGAAGACATTGATAAATTGACGACCACACTTTACCTTCTAAAACTTTTGTTAATTTTTATATCAGTAAACCCACTGACAGTTGCGCTCCGATCGCCCCCTGTTAGTCTAAACTCCAGATGGAGGGAAATTTAGCCCTCGTTTTTTTTAACGACTCGCGGGTTACTTCTTCCTTCACGCTCTGGTATCTGTTCGTCCAGAATTTCTGTCACAAGCCAAGCGAAAAAAAAGGTATAACTTCAAGTTCAAGACGCTGAAACTTTGGGATAGCACGGCGCACCACATTCAATGTTCCGGTAAAACTTAATCGTAAAGGGGTGATTTGAGCGTGTTGGGCAACTTGAAGGTTAAGGTTTCGTTACATAGCTATAAATTTTACCGCCCACTTACTTAAAGCTTTTGAAATAAGTTGACCAAGAGTAGATCACCTAGTTGCTTTACCCCCTACTAAAATAATAACTTGAGTTGTTTGATAAAAATCTTTTATTCTATTCATGCTTGATTTCCTATTTTAATAATCAAGTTTGTAAATCTAAATTTGAAAATTTTTTTCTATGGTTTGAATAATTATTTGATTAACGCTCCTCATTCTTTGAAATACTTTTTCATCTCGCTTAATTGTTACATTTAATCCCATCTCTGTTGCCCAATTTCCTATACGAATTAAAGCTTTGGCTTTTAATTCCTCCTTTTTTAGATCTGACAAGTCTAAACTATTAATTATTTGAGTCCACAATTGCATAAATTCCGTAGCTATTAATAATGAATCATGACCATGAGAACCATGATGATCTTTATATTTATATGTATATTTCAACGAAATTTCTTTGATAAAATATATATCTGAAATTAAAGCAATTCTTAACCAAAGGTCAAAATCAGATGCATATAAATACTTACAATCATAAAAGATATCTAATTTTTCTAAAACTGTTTTTCTTACCATAACAGATGTATGGCATATAGTAGTCCTCTTTCCAATATCTTCTATAATCCAGTCTTTACCCGATTTCAATTCATTTTGAAGATATTTATGACAATTTTTATCCCAAGCTAATTGGTTACCATCTGAATCAACGATCTCTACGGAAGATGTCACTAAACCAACATTAGAATTAGAATTTAAAATTGATGCTTTTAATTCTAAGTTTTTTGGTAGCATTATATCATCACTACCAAAAAAATAAATATAATCACCAGTAATATATTTAAGGCATTGATTATAGTTTGGTAAAACCCCTATATTATAGGAATTTTTAAAATAAAAAATCCGCTGATCTATTTTTGTGTAATGTGTAGCAATTTCATAAGTCTTATCTGTAGAAGCATTATCAGAAATAATAACTTCAAAGTCTTGAAAAGTCTGATTTAGAACACTATTAAGTGCTTGCTCTAAAAAAGGCTCAGAATTATACACTGGAAGACATATACTAATTTTAGGCATTTTTCGTTCCGTATTTTGTACAAAACTCTATTGGTTAAAAAGCGACAACTGTATACTTTATTCTCAGTTTACAGCTTATCAACAATATAATCAAGGGTTAATACAAAACATCCCACCTTACCTGTAGGGGTACAAGTACCATTGGAACAGAAAACCGGGTTAAGCTTAAAAGTCAACAGGACTTACGCAACTGGCACAATCGGCCTTGGTGCGGCGAAGCCGCACCTTCGATATCAACTAAGGTATTAATACTTAAAACGCAAAGGGAAAAGAAAAATTTTACAATTCGTAAAAATATATTTTTAATGACAAACATCAAAAGTAATATAATATTATGATCCTCTCTAGAGTGGGAGAATAATAAATATCTTTTAAGTGTTGATCATTTAATATGAAATTTACGCTCATTAGATTATTGTCAATATTTACTTAGTAGTCAAATCAACTATACTCTTACTAATTTAGCAGAACACTTAGAAAATATTAGTCATGATAAAATTAATTATTATTTGAAAAATGAAAAGCTAACTCCTCGTTTACTTTGGGATAATGTGAAAAATTTAATTGTCCCGGATGAGGATGCTTATATTATATTTGATGATACAGTTTTAGATAAGAGATTTTCAGCTATAAATCGAAATAGTACGAAGACAGTACAGGCTTAAGTAGCATCATCGACTGAACCGTATTGCCTTAGATCCAACCCTCACAGCATTTGTCTTAACATAAGCTGGGCAAACAACCCCGATTGATTTGCCAACTCGGAAAAATTACCTTGCTGGACGACCTTACCATTTTGGATAACGTAAATGCGATTGGCGCTATGGATAGTGCTGAGGCGGTGAGCGATCGCTATTCTTGTCACTTTTAGTTGTGCTAAGCTTTGGCTAACAATAGCCTGAGTGCGATTATCTAAAGCACTAGTCGCCTCATCAAACAACAAAATTCTCGGCTTCAACACCAACGCCCTAGCAATTAATAGCCGTTGTCGTTGTCCACCGGAGAGATTAGTCGCACCTTCACTCACCACTGTATGCATTCCCATCGGCATAGCGGCAATATCATCGGCGAAACCAGCCATCCGCGCCGCCTCCCAAGCATCATCGATAGATATCAATGCGTTACTAGCAATGTTGTTAAAAATAGAAGCTGACATCAAGCGGCTATTTTGTAACACCACACCCAATTGACGACGCACAGCATAAATATCCAACCCAGCCAAGTCTTGCCCATCATAGTAAATCTTCCCAGAAGCAGGCACCTCAAAACCCAAAAGTAACCTCAATAGGGTTGATTTACCACTTCCAGACGGACCGACAATGGCGATAAATTCTCCGGGTTCTGCGTGAATGCTGACATCATCCAAGGTTAAAGCACCATCATCGCGGTAGCGAAAATTTAGATTATCTACAACCAACCGACCTGAAAGCCTGCCTGGGTCTACTTGGCTAGAATTGACTTCTGGTAATGCTTTGAGAATCGGTTCAGCCCGTTGCCACAGGGGTAATACTTGTAAAACATCCACAACTGTACCACTCAAGCTAGTGGTTCCATTAATAAATGTGCCAAAAGCCAAATTGAACGCAAGGAAATTACCCGTTGAGAGGCTAGTCTCGGTTGACCTCGTTAAACCAGTCGCTAACCAAAACAGATTAATCGTCGTTAAAATCGGTAACACCTGATTGATCACTGCTAAACAGTCTTCAATCATCTGGGTACTCAACATTAATTTTAATTGATACTTGTATTTTTTGCCCCAGTGGGCAAAAGCGCGGACTTCGGCTTTAGCGACTCGGAGTTTGGCAACTCCATTAATTAATTCCACCACTATCCCAAAGATTTTGCCTTGTTGATCCAGCAATGGTCGAATTTTACGGACAATCAGCATACCAGAAATGACGGTGATGACTGCATTCACAAGGGCTACGCCACAAGCAAAAACAGCTAGGGGAAGACTGTAGTAGAACAATAGTCCCAGATTAAGCAACGAGAACAAACTAGAGAAAATGGTTTTAAGAACTGTGTTACCCAATTTTTGGCGAATTTGAGTAATGGCTGTAACTCTAGAATTCAAGTCGCCTACCGAAAATTCACGAAAGAAGGAAATTTTCAACTTGAGGAGACGATCCCAAACTGCGGGTTGGAGACCAGAATCAGCAAAGGTTTCTAGGCGAATCATGGTTAGCCCTTGGACTAATTGAAACAGTACTCCACCAAAAGCCGCAGCTACTAAACCAAAGGCAATTTGTATCAACAAGCCTCGCGAAGCATTGGGAATCGCTTGGTCAATGAGAATCGCTGTCCCCTGGGGTGCGAGCATTCCTAATAGAGAAATCACAGTACCACTCAGTAAAATTACGGTTAAATCTTTGGAACGCCCCCTGAGGGCAAACTTCATGATTTCCCAGGTTTTGAGTGGTTTTTCTGGTAAAGGTCGATAGAAGACATGAGCATAAATGGCTAAATTTGCTGCCACAGAGGCATTCACTGAAACACGAGCCTCACGACTAGGAATGTATAATTCATAACTAATATCGCTGACTGGCAACACTGCCACTGGCAGCTTGTCGTTAAGGGTGTATGCTAACATCGGCCCGCAATCTTTTTGCCACCAGTTGTCCCGCAATTTAATTCGCCGTACCCGAATCCGAGAAGCGTGAGCTATCGCATCAATGGGGTCTTTGACTCGTTTGAGGTTTTCAAAGGCAGGGGGAGAAACAATTTTCACTCCTAAAGCATTACCTACAGCCCCAGCCGCAATTAATATATCTGCATGGGGATGAGCATACAAGCTTAGATTGAATTGTGAGTGCAAATTTGATTCTTGTTTTTTACGTATTGTTACTGTAGATAATTCTGCTAATGTCTCTGTCATCACTTGTTGCTCCAGACGTTCTCTAGCTTGAAACCGCAGTAACTCTGTGTCTATTTCTTTGCGTTGGAGTAAATCTATACAATCAATAAAATAGGCTTGCAGTTGAGACAAACCATCAAAGATGATGTTGATATCTTTAATTGCCGAAGTGTTAAAGATTCTTAACTCAATGGGGTCTTCCGCTTGTAACCAGATTCTGTGATCTAGAGGTAAAATTACCGAGGCTGAAGTTAAAGGCAATTGAGCAAACCCCATCCACTTAGCCTGTCCTTGGAGAATTTGCACCCAGGCTATATGAGGTTTATCGAGTTGGAAAATTTCGTCTGGGGCGAGGGAAAACTGGAAAGTTTCAGGCAATTCTGATGGTGTGCTTGGTGGAGTGATGCTGACAAGTACCGAACTTAGTTGTTCAATCCAGGAATCTACTAGAGTCATCACCTCTGGGTTAGTTTGAGCAAATTGGTAAAAATCTGTTGGCGAAACTTGCAAGAGTTCTGTAGGTTCAATTGCGATCGCTAATATTTGCTGTTTTCTTGGTGCGAACACAAACATTGCCTGTCCAGATGTGCTACTAAATAAATAACGGCGAGTTCCCCTGGCGATCGCAAATGAAGCTAAACAACCAGATTTTACAAGCCAAATAGTATCCGGCTGATCTAACAATAACGACTCATTGGGTTGAAAACAACAGCGTTTTCCTGGCAAGTTGGGGATAGTGTTTCCCAAAGTCTTAGTGGGTAAACTTGGAGACGCAGCCGATACACTAACAAAATTATCACTTGGGCGAACACCACTAGATTTGTCTGTAATTTCTGCCTCACTACGGATCAATTCTAGGTAAGGTCCTTGCAAATGCTGTAATTCTTTATGAGTTCCTCTTTGAACAATCTTGCCGCGATCAAGGACAATAATCTCATCGCAATCTCGAATCGTTGACAGTCGGTGAGCGACAATAATACAAGTACAACCACGTAAGCACAAGTTGCGACTAACAATCCTTTCCGTCTCGGTATCTAGGGCGCTAGTAGCCTCATCCATAATCAAGATACTAGGATTATTAACCAAAGCACGGGCAATTTCCAAACGCTGACGCTGACCACCACTCAAATTAGTCGCACCTTCTAATAAATCAGCATTATAGCCTCCCGGTAGTGAGACAATCAGATCGTCAAGCACTGCATCCTGACAAGCCCGAACTAAATTACTATCAGGAATAGTGGTATCCCACAGCGTCAAATTATCTCTGACACTACCAGCAAACAACAAAATCTCCTGCTCTACCATAGAGATTGAATTGGCTAACACTTGGCGAGAAATTTGCTTTCTAGGTTGACCATCAAAAAAAATTTCTCCTAACCAAGGTTGATATAGCCCAGACAAAAGTTTAGCAACAGTAGACTTCCCAGAACCACTTCCACCCACCAAAGCCACTCGCTGTCCCGGCTTGAGGGAAAGATTAAAGTTTTCAATAATTGGTGGATCAACACGACTGTAGCCAAAGGTGATATTGCGTAATTCAACGTAGCCTTGGAGTTTGGGGAAGCTAGAGGAGGAGAACGAGGACGAAATCATCAAAGGATTTCCCTGTTCTGGTGATACTTTGTCCTCTCTGGTCACACCTAGATCTTCAAGTTTGGAAACTCCCTCATGGCGCTGGCTTTCCTGCTTTTCTAGCTGTGGATCAATCGGGTTGGAGAGAACATCATCAAGGCGGGCGAGGTTTCCTTCCATTTCTTGCAAGTCGCTTCCCAGACTGACGAGATTGGCTACTGGGTCGAGGAATCTTTGCATCATGCCTTGAAAAGCTACTAGCATCCCAATGCTGAGTACTCCGTCCATGACTCGCAGACCACCGATACCAAGAAGTAGCAGGGAGGCACTGGCGGAAAGAAAAGCTGGTAAAATGCTTAAAATTTGGTTGGTTGTTTCTAATTCTTGTCGGGTATTGATGGCTTTGGTGTAGTAACCAGCCCACCGTCCGAAAAAGTCTGACTCTAAAGCAGATGCTTTGAGTGTCTCCATACTCTGAAGACCGGAGATCCCAACGCCGCTAACTTTTCCATATTCTTGGATAAGTCTGACATTGATATCGACTCGCCGTTTTCTCACCCATTGTAAGGTGATTAAGTTGATAGCCACAAAAGCGATCGCAATTGAAGTCAGCACCAAATCATATTGCAGCATGACTATCACATAGAGAAATATTGATGCTGATGCAATCACCGTCGTAGCTAATTTACCCGAAAGCATGTTGGCGATGCTGTCGTTGAGTTGGTCGCGATTACTGATTTCCCCAGCAAATCGCTGGTCGTAAAAACTCACAGGTAGGCGTAAAATATGCCACAAAAACCTACTTTTCGTTCCCACGGATAACTTAATCTTCAGATGACGGAGGAATTGTAACTGTAGCAGCGACAAAAACCCATTTATCCCAGCAGTTAACAGCATCCCCAAAATTAGGGGGCGCAGCCATTCATCCCGATGCTGAATCAAAATATCGTCTACAAAAACCTGGGAAAATGCAGGTATTGCTAATCCAGGAATGACCTGTAAAAATCCTGCCAATACACAGTAAATTAGCGCACCAATGGAACCACGTAACCGTGACCACAAACCCAAGATTGTACTAGGCTTGCGTCCCCCTGGTCGGAACTCTGGGCTAGGTTCCATAATCAGAACTACACCTGTGTAGGAACCACTGAATTCTTCTAGGGAAACACTACGCCGACCGCTAGCGGGGTCATTCAGATAAACTCGCTCTTTGGTGAATCCCTCTACTACTAAAAAATGGTTGAAATTCCAATAAACAATGTAGGGACATTTGACTTGCCGCAAAGCAGTTAAATTTTTCTTAAAAGCTTTAGTACTCAGTTGATAATTTCTAGCAGCTTTAGTAATGTTGAAAGCATTGACCCCATCTCTTGATACACCACAGGCTTGACGCAGTTCTGCTAGTGGGACAATCCGACCATAGTAACTGAGAATAATTCCTAAAGCCGCAGCACCGCACTCTACTGCCTCCATTTGCAGTAGTGTAGGAGTTTGACACCGTTGAGTTTGAGTCTTCTGGCTTTGTAGGTTTTGCAATTGTCGCCACAAGTTCATAGCTAATAAGCGCCAGTCCACGATCTCAATAATGGTATAACAAAGGAAATAGGAGCGCGTTCTTCGGTGGTAACTTGTACTGAGGCGGTAGTACCGGAAGTTACTTTCAGGTTCGCGCCTTTGGAAGAAGACCATTTGTAACCACTGAAAGTAGAAATATCTGGCTTGAGTCGGGCTGTAACTTGTAACTGTGGTCCTTGTGACATTAAACTTTCAACCACATTTGCATTCCCTACCACACTCAAGGCACTTTCTTTAGTCACCGGAACATCTGAAACATCAGTGACAACACCTACAATCCCACCAAAGCGTTCTCGCTCTACTGTGCTAGGTGTAATTTGTAACTTCATACCCGGTTGGATTTTCTTGCCTTTGCCAACGGGGAAAAAAGCCACAGTCATGATTTGAGCTGATTGCTTTTGGGCTGCGATCTCTCCTAAGGAAGTTCCCTGCTGGACAACTTGACCCGGAGTCGCAGAAATTTCTAGAATGCGTCCAGTGTGGCTACTTCTTATTATGCTGTTGTTCTTGGATTGCAGTATCAATTGAGAAATATTGCGTCGGACTTGTTGGACTTCTTTTTTGCGATTGATTTGAGCTTCTAAATCCTTTTCAGCAACGGTGGCTTCTTGGCTATCTAGTTGCCTGAGTTGGGTTTGTAAGTTTTTAATCAAGTTTAAGTTTTGTAAGTATTGTTGCTGTGTTTGGGCTTCTTTTAAATCTAGCTGCTTAAGTTGGGATTGTGCTTCGTTGATTTGTCTAATACCGTTTAAGTAATCTTGCTGTGATTGCAAGACTGTATCGCCTGGAATTGCTCCCTGCTTCAGTAATTCCAGGCGGTTTTTTAATCTCTGTCGGTAAGTCGGTAATAATTCTTGTAAAGATTGTAGGGCTTGCTGTTGGTTAGCGCGATCCTGTCTGATTGCATCTAAGCCTTTGTTTTCCAAAATTGGTGTTAGCTGCTGCACTGCTTGGAGGCTTTGCAATAAAGTTTGGCGTTGCTGTTGAATTGACTGTTTTTCTATATTCTGTCGCCGTGTTTGCACGGAATCGACATCACGATCCTGCTGTTCCAACTGCTCCAGTTTGGCAAGTTCTAGCTGTAGTTGCTTAAACAGTTCCCGTTGGTCTAAAGTCACTAACACATCACCTGTAGAAACAAAATCACCAACCCTGACTTTGACTGTTTGTATTTTACCTGCAAGCGGTGATTGGAACGGTATAGTTTTGCTGGGATAAGTTAGTATTCCGTTACCAGTTACTGTCACCGGGATACGCCCCATCACACTCCAAATCAACCCTGCTGCTACTAGGGAACCTGCTGCAATTAAAGGTAGCCATTTTCTAGGACTGACTACCTGCATAATTTGGTCTAGATCTTCAGGAGAAGATGCACGTTCTATTGCTTCTTTGCGGAACAGCTCGCTGTTTTGCCTAACCACCAAACACGATCTCGATTAATTTTACTTACGACATTTTTTATGGCAACGCCTGAAAGCTTTAACTTATGGAATACCAATTCTGTGTGAGCTTGCATCGTGGGACTAAGCCCCTGGCAGGTAATAAAATGCCTACCCGTCTAATTTAGAAGATAAGCTGTTAATAACTTTCTGTTATTAAAGCATTAAAAATTAAATTATCAGCACGTAGACGGCACATTTATATACACAAAACGCGTTACAAGACGATCAAATGCGTCGTCCCTAATCTCTTCTATTCCTTCTATCTTTTGGTTTTTTTTGGCGAAACATAATTTTTGTAATGTAAATAAAGAGCGCGTACTTGAAACAACATATACCATCATTTTTAAACAAGTCATCAATCTCTAGGTTATTCACAACAATTAACATTAATGTTGTTTACAGAGTGGTTAGCCTAAAAATACATCGCTCGTGTGCTTTCTTTACAAAAATGGGGGGTAGGGGAGCCAGTGCGTTGCCACCTTTCCCAACGTGAGTTCGACGGGTTGATTTAAGCACAAAAAAAGCTGAGACTGTCATAAAAGCAAAAATAAACAAGGTGTCTGGTGCAATGTCCATTATTGTATCTCGCCTCGACGTAACCCAGATTTTTTGTGAGGTTGACGATTTTTGTTCATCATGGGAAAAGCAGTGGCAGCAAATACCACAGCTACCATCAATAGCTGGAAAACGGCGCAGCACATCTTATGGCAAAGCGTCAGAAGCTTTGTTGACTAAAGAGGATGTGACACATCCTCTTTTTTACCTTCAACTCAAGTACAGCCGTGCTGCGGGCTGAGACAGGGGATTTATTTACGCACTGACTAATGTATAGCAATTATAGCGTCTGCTGCGTTACCCACTCCTTAAATTACTTAAGTAGCCCCTTGCGATCGCTCTCTGGCATATTTTAAACGAGTAATAAAATGGACTTCTTGATTAATCAGTTGTTGTAAAAACTGGAAATGATAGAAACCTCTGTCGAGTAAAATTAAAGTCTTAGCAGTCACTAAATTTAGTAATGCAGATTCAAAATTTGTGTCTGAAGCAGCAGGATTAGTGAGTATTTTAGCTGATTGACAAAAGGCACTTTATTCTAAACTATCACGGATGCGCTATGGGAAACACCTATAGAGAAATTGCGTCTTGAGTTGAATCTTAATCAAGTGACAGACCAGACCGTTACAGCAACTAAAGTTTGTGCTTGATATTTAAAAAGCCTAGTTGCTATCTTGCAACCAGGCTTTAAGTTAGGTTAACTAACCATCGGTAATTGCCACTCATGGTACTGCGACCTTCCCGAAGTCCGGTAGTAGG
>CAZZYE010000081.1:0-14617 GCA_964658145.1 uncultured Stigonema sp. | reverse complement strand
ATTAGCAATTAGCAACCAACAATTCCCCAATCAACAACTAACAACTAACAACTCATGCCTTCAGGCGAGACAGACCATCAAGGTTAAATTTCTGTATCCAAGCTTCCCGATCGCTTGCTGTAAATGACGGATTACGGGATTGCACTTTTACCTGATAGCGATCGCCAACTAAAATAGCAGTGCCGGTACTGCCTTGTGTTACAGCTGGATATCCAGCTATTGTCAAAGTGCTGGTTTTGAATTTATCCGCTGGGTTGGATGTACCTTTTACCCCTTGTGTATCAGAAATTGAAATCACAGCGAGGTCTTTGCCATCTTTTTTCAGCTTAGCTTCAGCAAAGGCTTTTTTCTCCTGGGTATAGACGCGTTCATACCCTTCCTGAGGCTGGGGGAAAAACTTGTTAAATTCGCTACCTTGGGTTGCTTCCTTGGCGATCGCTTGACCGCTTCTTTGCTCAGTGCTTTCCTTCTGGGCTTGATCAAAACGTCCAGGAGTCTTTGGTTGACAAGCTGTTGTTAATATTAACACACATAACAACAAAGCCGCTAAAACCCTACGGGCACGGGGGAAAATCATCTTTTGCTCCTCCTTATGCTTAACTTTTACGAATATCAGGGTTATCCCTATTGACGATAGGCAATTACAGCATAGAATGGATCTCCTCCTGCTGCCCCTATCCACTGCAACAAGTTACTCGCTTTTGACTGACGGACAATCACTTCTGTTTGGTTAAATCCCGGTACAGAAGAAAAGTAGCTTTTTACTAATTCAACTCTACTAGCTTCCGTTCCCTCTCGCCACGCTTGAATCGCCTTTTGAAAAAACATTCGGTTAGAAAAGCTGATAATTGCCACGCCACCAGGTTTGAGGATGCGGTGAATTTCGGAAAATACCGCCTCTGGATATTGCAAATACTGCACTGAAACGCAGTTAAGAACTGCATCAAAATCCTGATCCTTCAAGGGTAGCTGAGGATTTTCGTTAAGATTTTGTACAAAGTAACGATCAAATCGAGGATTGCGTTCCAGTTCAAGAGCATTGAGTCCGTGTCCCTCTACGTGCGCAAATTCTATCTCTTCTGGTAGATGCGACACCCAGCTACTCATCATATCTAAAATGCGGGTGTGGGGTTTGAGGCGATCGCGATACAAATCTGTTAGCTGTTGAATAAAGCCTTCGTCCACATGTGTGACGAAGCGCGGATATTCGTAGAACTGCTTGTCGTCTGTATCATCGAGCTTAGTGCGTTGATTCGGTTTCAGCGGCATAAACTTATAAATAGGACAATTGTTCCCAAAATCATGTTAATTTCATTTAGTATCTGACTAAATTATGTATAATCAGGCACATAGTATCAAAAGAGACTCAGAAATCTAGGAGCTAACCAAACAACATTTAGTTTAAATTAATAAAATGTTACACAAAACACCATATCTACATTTGATTTGCCAGCGCATTTGCCTTTGGATAGGTTTTCCCTTAGCCACGCCTATGCCTTCTTAGTACGGTGCAAGAGTACCAGTTGATTGTTAATAGAACAATCAACAATTAACAATCAACTAACTAGTGCTATGATAATATTACGTACACTAAGTAATATACTAAATGGTTCACATAGTGGGATCTGATAATTCTCAACATTTAAATTCGTGGCAGCAAGTTCGGGCACCATATAATGTTGGCTACCGAATTAAACTGCTATCACAACTGCTCGCCCGCAGGTTTACTGAAAAGTTGGAGCCGCTTGGGCTGACCCCCTTTCACTGGGTAGTATTATGCTGCTTGTGGTCAGAAGACGGTTTACCGACTTCCGCGATTGGGGAAAAACTGCAACAGGTGGGAGGGACTTTAACTGGTGTACTGGATCGCATGGAAGAACGCGGCTTGATTCGTCGAGAGCGGGATGCGAGCGATCGCCGGATCTGGCGCATTTGGCTAACGGATGCAGGCAAGGCACTAGAAACAGTGTTACCACCCTTAGCAGTGGAAATTCGTGAACAAGCTATGAGCGGTGTATCTTACGCCGATCGCGAACAATTTTGTAAAATTTTGAACCAAGCGATCGGTAATCTGTCTTAAAAGAGTATACTAGAATAACCCAACTGCGTGAAGCGTAGTCAATTTTTTTTGGTAAATATAGTACGTGTACGAACAAAAAGCCGAAAGACATCTTAAAAAATCATATTACGGGTACGAAATAAAAAAAATACATTAATTCATCTACCGCGAGAACAAAAAATTATGAAACGCATAAGTACTACTAATTTAAACGGACGTAACGGAAACAAGAGTATAGTGTTAGATAAAGAACTAATTACTGACTCAGAGACATTGGAAGCTCGTACCATCACAGACGCCGTACCGACAACAGCACCAATAGTAAAGCCAGAAGCTGATGCCGATCCCCAAGTGGAGCAAGTCAGAGAGGAAGTCAAACCCGAGGTGTCGGAAAAACCAAAGGGTAAGAAACCAATGGGCTTGATTATGGCAGGATTGGGTGTTGGTGCGATCGCTGTAGGTAGTTTTGGTTATAACTGGTGGCAATACGCCTCCAGCCACCAGGAAACAGACGACGCAACAGTTTCCGGACACGTTCACCAAGTTAGTAGCAAGATTCCAGGAACTGTCAGCCAGGTATTGGTAAATGATAACCAGCAAGTGAAACAGGGACAGTTGCTGGTGAAACTCGATCCTCAGGACTATGAAAATAAAGTACAGCAAGCAGCGGCGGCGCTACAAAGCGCAAGGCGTCAGGCAAATGCAGCACAATCGAACATTTCCTTAGCATCACAAACCACCACTGCTAAGACATCTCAAGCGCAAGGTGATGTCAATGCTGCTTTAGCAGGTATTTCAGCAGCACAAGCAGCAGTGCAAGAAGCGCAATCTGGCATACCAGCGGCTGAAGCTGCTGTTAGAGAAGCCCAAGCAGGAATTCCGGCAGCGCAAGCACAGGTAGCACAGGCAAATGCCAATTTAGAAAGAGCGCAAGCTGATTACAAGCGCTACCAAGATCTGTATCGACAAGGTGCTATTCCAGGTCAGCAACTGGACACTGCTAGAGCGACTTATAATGTTGATTTAGCGCAAAAAAGCGTCGCTCTACAGTCTGTGGAACAAGCACAAGCAAAGCTAGCCTCCGCAAGACAAGGGGTAGCAAAGGCACAGTCTCAACTTGCACAAGCGCAACAAGGTGTAGCCACAGCACAAGCAAAACTTGCAGCATCTAGGGGAGGACTGGAACAAGCGACTGCAGGCGGACAACAAACAGCAGTGAATCGCAGTCAGTACGAAGCAGCACTTTCAGCCATCAGCCAAGCTAATGCAGCCCTCAAAGATGCACAGTTGCAGCTATCCTACACCAACATTACCGCGCCTGCTACCGGACAGGTCGGACGGAAAACGGTGGAAGTTGGTAATCGGGTGCAAGTGGGAACACCATTAATGGCGATCGTCAATAACGAGAATTGGGTAGTTGCCAACTTTAAAGAAACCCAGTTGGAAAACATGAAACCAGGAGAGTCCGTGGAAATTAAGGTGGATGCATTCCCTCATCACACCTTTATGGGTCGTGTTGATAGTGTTTCGCCTGCTTCTGGTGCTCAGTTTGCCCTGTTGCCACCAGATAACGCTACAGGTAACTTTACTAAAATCGTACAGCGTATCCCTGTGAAAATCGTTTTTGATCAACAGAGCATCAAAGGCTACGAGTCGCGGATTACACCAGGTATGTCTGCGGTAGTCAGTGTGCGAGTCAAGTAATAGGAAGAGACGTTCCTGCGGAACGTCTGTACGTCCGTCAGTAGGTAGGGCTAGAGCTTACCATTACCTATATATATGGGTTACAAGGTTTTGGTGGGCATTGCTGACATATAGCTGACATATATAGGACAATACGGTTCAGTTAAAGCTTTGATCAGAACTAGCCCACGCCAGTCGCCTCTGTCGGGAAACACTCATAATGCGCGCTGGCTCCCCTTAAAAAAGGGGAAAAAAGCCCCCCTTTTTATGGGGGGTTGGGGGGATCTTCAGGGAGTAAACGCTACTAACTGAACCGTATTGATATATAGGATTGCTATATCAAAAACTTCTCCCTGCGTGTAACATTTCTTTCCACCTATGGAGAGGGGATTGGGGGCGAGGTTAAATGATATCTATATAAGCATCTTGGTATAAAGCACACCTTGAATGAACACGCAAGCAACTAAAAAAAAGTCACTGCTACCACCAGCCTTCAGATCAAAAAACTACCGTCTGTTTTTTATTGGACAAGGTATTTCCCTGATTGGGACGTGGATGACACAAATTGCCACTATTTGGTTAGTTTATCACCTCACAAACTCCCCCATAATGCTGGGAGTTGTGGGATTTACTAGTCAAATTCCCAGCTTTTTTCTCGCTCCCTTTGGTGGGGTATTTGTGGATCGCTTTTCCCGTCATCGCACTTTGATTGGTACGCAAATACTGGCGATGATTCAGTCGTTAGCACTGGCTGTATTAGCGTTAACAGGGGTGGTTCATATTTGGCACATCATCGTGCTCAGCTTGTTTCAAGGAATTATTAATGCCTTTGATGCGCCAGCACGTCAAGCATTTGTGCCAGAGTTAGTAGAACATAGAGAAGATTTAGCCAATGCGATCGCCCTTAACTCAACGATGTTTAATGGAGCAAGGCTAATTGGTCCGGCGATTGGGGGTTTAGTCATTGCTAGAATTGGTCCGGCTTATTGTTTTTTAGTTGATGGTCTGTCGTACATCGCTGTAATTATCGGATTGCTGGCGATGACAATTAAGCCCAAGAAAATAGCACTATCTAACGTTAATCCCTTACAAAGAATCAAAGAGGGATTTGAGTATGCTTTCGGCTTTCCACCAATTCGGGCAATATTGTTGCTATCAGCCTTAGTGAGCTTCTTCGCAATGCAATATACGGTTCTTGTACCGATTTTTGCCGACAAAATCCTTCAAGGCGGTGCAGAAACTCTAGGATTTTTGATGGCGGCGTCAGGAGTCGGTGCGTTAGCAGGAGGAATTTATCTCGCTACACGGCAAACAGTCGTGGGACTTGGCAAAATAATTGCCTTGGCTCCAGGCATTTTAGGACTTGGGCTAATTGGTTTTGCCTTATCCCGAGTTTTACCAATGTCTTTATTCACAATGTTATTCGTTGGCTTTGGCACGATTATGCAAATCGCTGCTGGTAATACAGTTTTACAAACGATTCTTGAAGAAGACAAGCGCGGGCGTGTTATGAGCTTATACACAATGTCATTTTTGGGCATGACACCCTTTGGTAATTTATTAGGAGGTTTCTTAGCAAATCACATCGGCGCTTCCAACACATTAATCATTGATGGTATGGCTTGTATGTTAGGCTCTCTAATTTTTATCAGACAGTTACCCACTTTAAGGAAAATGATGCGCCCAATTTATATTAAGCAAGGTTTATTAACTGAGCAGAAATGAGCATCCTTGTTGCCGCCGCTCAGAAGTTCGGTGGTTCACCAATGAAGAGGTATTCGCGCCCGCTCTTACGGCGACTGGGGTTGAGCATCCTTACAGCTATGCCGTAATTTTCCAAAATAATAAAGAAAAGGTGAAGATAATTGAGTCTTATTTAAATTTTTTGTAAAATTAAATGTATAATTTTAAATTGTTGATATTTCTTCGTAGTAACATAAAGTAAAAATTATTACTTATAATTGATACCAATAGCAGATAGAAAGTTTTGTCTGGGTGCTACGACTTTTATCTGTACGTAACAGTGTATCCAATATTCGTGAAACGCACGAGTTATTCTTATGGACAGCACTTTCGCAGTTGCGCGCGATCGCCAAAAAAACGGAATGTTTTTTGCCGCTGAGTGTTGCGTTTTTTTGCTTAATGATATTCATCTAATTAATTGAGAAGTGATCAGCCAATGCCAAATATCAGCGTGATTATTGCTACTTACCAAAGGGCTGATATGGTTTCGCAAGCCATTGACAGTGTCTTGGCACAAACCTACACTGACTACGAAATCATCGTCATCAATCATGGTTCCACTGACAACACAAAACAAGTCCTAGCCTCTTTTGGGGATCAGATTACCGTTATCCACCAGGATTTTAACACGGGATCAGCAGCCGACGCTCAGAATGTAGGGATTATGGCGGCGCGGGGACGGTATATCGCTTTTCTTGACGATGATGACCTATGGCTACCAAATAAGCTAGAAAAACAAATTGCCTATTTAGAATCCAATCCCAAGGTTGGTTTGGTCTATTCGGACACGTTCTTTCTTGAAGATCAAGGTGTGTCTTCTTATACATTTGGACAAATAAATAACTTACTTCCTTTCGAGCAGATCTGGAGTTTATTTGTGAATTGTCCTATCCCGACACCCTCTATTGTATTGGTGCGTCGAGAATGTTTGGACGAAGTAGGTGGGTTTAATGCAACGATCGGACTCGCTTATGATTACGATATGTGGTTCCGGATCATTGAAAAATTTCCTGTTTATTTCTTGAATGAGCCTTTAGCACTTTATCGCAAGCATGCAGGCAGTCTGTCAAGCGATCCAAATAATCTAGAGATGATCTTAGTGAGCACCTTGCGCGCTAAAGAAAAAGCTTTCAGCCGCAACCCACATCTAAAACAGCTCCCCCCGTACTTTCTCGATCAACACTTTTATAATGCCTACCTGACTCTAGCGTGCTTTTATATCGAACGTTATCAGGGTCAGAAGGCACGGCTTGCCTTGGCTTGCTATGAAAAACTCCGTGGCATTACCAGCGCCTCCAAGTGGTTGTGGATGATTAGTTTCCCCCTCCTGAGTTCGTCGCCAATTTCTGATAGCGTCACCAAACGATATAGCAGTTCCGATGCCAACTGTGCAATATCCTCTTAGCGGATTTCCCGTCTGTTCTATATTCATCAGTCGCTGTTAAATAATTGAGTAGTAATCCAGCCATGCCAAATGTCAGCGTGATTATTCCCACCTACAAACGAGCGCATCTGGTTTCGCAAGCGATTGAGAGTGTCTTGACACAAACCTACACTGACTACGAAATCATCGTCGTCAATGATGGTTCCCCTGACAACACCAAACAAGTCTTAGCCTCTTTTGGGGATCAAATTACCGCGATCCATCAGGAAAATCTTGGAGTAGCAGCCGCGCGCAATGCAGGAATTATGGCGGCTTCCGGACGTTATATCGCCTTTGTTGACGATGATGACGTGTGGCTACCAAACAAGCTAGAAAAACAAATTGCCTGTTTAGAATCAAATCCAAAAATTGGTTTGGTCTATTCAGATATGTTCTGCTTTAACGATCAGGGTTTTTTGCCCGATACATGGGCAAAAGCATATTCCATACTTCCTTTCGAGCCAGATTGGAGTTTATTTGTGCGTAATTGCATTCCGACACCCTCTGTGGTGGTGGTGCGGCGAGAATGTCTGGAAGCGGTGGGTGGCTTTGATGAAACTTTGATGTGTTCTGAGGATTACGACTTGTGGCTGCGAATCAGCGAAAAATTTTTTGTTTATTTTTTGAATCTGCCATTAACGAATTATCGGATCTCTGCCAACAGTCTGTCAAGTCGTGAAAATCAAGAGTTGATAGCAATTAACTTGTTACGTGTCCAAGAAAAAGCTTATAAACGCAACACAAACCTGCAGAAGTTACCGCTGATGGTTCTCGACCAATGCTTTTATATGGGCTACCTGAGACTCGCTTACTTTTATATTCAACGTTATCAGGGTCAAAAGGCTCGCTCAGTCTTGGCTTACTATCGACAACTCCGTGGCATGACCACCCCCTTCGAGTGGTTATGGATGATTAGTTTCCCCATTCTAGGCTCATCGCCTACTTCACTCAGTTAAAAGGTTCGCTACAACGTCGGTTCAAATTGTGTCCGGGTCAACGCCCATCTCTCTTAACCGTTCTGCCAGTCGAGTAGCTCTTTGTCGTTCGTTCTCTGCTCTTTGTCGTTCCAAATCGCTAGACTCTGCCCCAGTAGGAATTACCTGCCCTTGGTGGTCACACCAGCGCAGCCAAAGTTCTGGCTGATCTTCAAATGTGCCAGACCATAATGTTAAACCTAGCCCCACTGTTTCTAGCCAGAAAGGTTCCGATAGTTCTACATACTTTCCTACTGTCAGCGCGTATACCCGCAACAGTGCGCCGTTCATTTGCTCCGCTTCCTGGATCTGACGCAGCGGATCGAACACTGCGTAATAGGCAACACCTACGCGGGCATAACTATCTTTCTTATCTCCTAACTCTTTACCTTTGCGGTTGGAAACAACCTCAATTGCCACTTCTGGTGCTTTGCCAAACTCCCATGTAAAATAGCTGCGATTCTGCTTAAGACTCCAATCAGCAGGCATTTGCACGTTCAAGCTTACAAAGACATCTGGTACAACTGGATCCAGCTTTCGCGAGTAGAACAGCCCCACATTTGCCGCCGCGATAAAAGGAGGCGTGAGGACTCGTGAACTGTACAGCGGTTCCACCAGTAGCCGCTGTTGCTTCTCACTTTGGAAGTTGTCCACGGGTTTGTCATCCTCAATTTCCAGTTCGCTGATGTCGGGGATAGCAATTTCTTCAGGATCTAGAAGCTGCCACTGAGCCATAGGACATAAGTTGAATCAAAGATATATAATTATAGCTTATTTTCTTCTTCCGTGACCAACGCAATTTTCCATAACATTGCTGTTAGCAGCTTTATCGGGTGTTGGGCTGCGGTTTAATTCTGCTGGGTACATCGATCGCCAATGATATTTTTGCCAGATAACTCAGGGGCGGTCTTTGAACCAGAAACCCCTTGCATCAAGTGGTTTAAAAAGAAAATTGAGCAGCGATTTCATCAGTTTTTGCTGACATGATGAAATCGTTACGATGTAATCCATGAATTGCGTGAGTCCACCAAGTTACCTTTACCTTGCCCCATTCGGTTAACAATGCAGGGTGATGTCCTTCTGACTCTGCTATCTCGCCGACGCGGTTAGTAAAAGCTAATGCTGTTTTAAAATCGCTAAATTTGTAGGTGCGCTCTAGACGCGATTCTCCATCTACGTTTATAATTTCCCAGTCGGGAATTTGCGGTTTAAGTTCTAAGATTTCCGCCTCTGTCACTCGCGGCGCATCCTTGTGACAGGCACTACACTTTTGCTGTGTTAAAGAAGCCATGGTCGTCTCCTGGATCAATAAATTAATTTTATAACGTGGTGGGACTTAATGAATTGCCGCACCACGAACATTGTCAACTGTTTGAATTTGACTTGAACTGAATGCTGCTTGCTTGAGATTACTTAAAAAAGTCCGATCGCTATACCTGGAATCTAAGTTAATGGCTTTTGCATAAATGCGTTTAGCAGTTTTTTTGTCGCCACCATCCCAATAGGCGATCGCACCAGCAACCAACGGGTGAGGATTATTTGGTTCCAAAATAGCAGCACGATTGGCAGTGACAATAGCTAAGTTATAAATTTTTAGGCGGTGCAATGCCAAACTCAAGTTGTAATAAGCTACTTCGTCATCTGGCTTGAGAACGACAGCCCAAGTGTGAATTAGCACCGTTGCTGCCAAGTTCCCATCAACTAAATAGACAATTCCTAATGCATTGTAAGCCGGAACAAAAAACGGCTTTCTAGATATGACTGACCATAAAGATTTTGCCGCATTTTGCTCCTTTCCTGCCAAATGCAATGTCCAACCCAAATTAACTCTTCCCATAATATTTTCTGGTTCGAGTTCTACAGATTTTTGCATTGCAGCAATGGCTTCAGAATATCGTCCTTGTTGACGATACGATAGCCCGATTTGGCGATAGTCCCCAGCTTTAGTTACAGCACTCACTGACGGGGAAATGAAAGCAAAGGTCAAAAATAAACAGCTAGAAATTCCACTTGTTATCTTTGTTTTTACCAGGAGGAGCGCTTTCGTTTTTCCGGGATTGCTACTATGCGATCGCAGTTTCATCCTATATTAATAGTTACGCTATTTTTTCTACTCCAATAATTTTGGGTCAATTCCCAAAGCATCAAGTTGTTCAGGACTAAGGAAACGCAACTTTTCTACAATTCTCTCCCGCTTTTGCCGCTCAACTTCTGCCCGTTCCTCACCTGTTAGCAGTAAATTTCCTTGTGCATCCCACCACCGTAACCAAGGTAGTTCTGCGTTTGGATACCATCCCTGCCAGATTCCCAATTCTACTTTTAAAGGAGCGATTGGGTAATGTCCCCGTTCATTGGCTTTCATCAACTGGTAAGTATCATCTATTAGATGATAAACTTCCACCTGTGCTTTTGCCACTTCGTAAATCCCATAATAAGGCACTCGAATTGCCTGCTCATAAACCCAAAACTTACCAGCCTTTCCATCTTCCCCTTGAGATGGTGGTGTTTGATCTCGCTCCTCCTTACCATCTCCAGATACAAATTCTAGTACAATCAAGGGCGCAATATACTCCTTCCATAGAACATAGGAACGCCTTGTTTTGCCATTGAGAGTCGGCGGTACATTAGCTACATAAAACCAGTCTGGTGCTTCGGCTCCTTTCTCTGGAGGATCTGTCAATCGCCAGTAAATGCCTAAATCCTGTCCTATACAATAATGACTATCGGGATGACGTTCCTCTAGGACAGGGTAAATCGAGTCCGTGAGTAAAATGCTTTGAGGATGCTCTTGCCAGTTTTTCACAAATGTACCATCTGACTCTGGTAACTGAGTGTGGTCAGGTAAAGTTAATGCCGATCCGGTAGCTGTAGTGATCATGGGCTTCAACAGAGGCGTTTATCTGATTTTCATTGTAGGGTGCGTTACGGCAAAGCCTAACGCACCATTCTCAGTAAGATGGCAACGGATGTTGTAACGGATATAGCGGATGCTTTATCTGTTCATCCCACCGTTGAAGGAATCCGTTACATCCGTTAGATCATCCGTTGCCAGAATTAAGTGCCGGACCGCAGCTTATCCAACACACTTCTATCCTCTAAAGTAGAAGTATCACCTGATACTTCTTGTCCTGCTGCCAGACTCCGCAGTAACCGCCGCATAATTTTACCCGATCGCGTTTTCGGTAAAGCATCGGTAAAGCGAATTTCTCCCGGACGGGCGATCGCCCCAATTTCCTTGACAACGTGCTTCTTCAATTCCTTACTCAATTCTTCACTGGCGCTATGACCACCTTCTAAAGTAACAAAAGCAACTATATCTTCCCCTTTCATTTCATCAGGTTTACCTACCACTGCGGCTTCAGCAACTGCTGGATGGGAAACTAGCGCTGATTCAACTTCCATCGTACCGAGACGGTGTCCTGACACATTAATAACGTCATCTACTCTTCCCATTACCCAGAAATAGCCGTCTTCATCACGTCTTGCGCCATCTCCAGCAAAATACACATACTGCCCATCTTTTGGAGGTATGTGTTCCCAGTAGGTACGGCGGAAGCGGTCGGGATCGCCGTATACTGTTCGCATCATACCCGGCCAAGGATGCCGCACTATTAAGTAACCACCTTCGTTGTCAGGCACATCGTTGCCTTCTAAATCCACAACATCCGCCAGAATTCCGGGGAAGGGACGAGTTGCCGATCCTGGTTTCATGGGAATTGCTCCTGGTAACGGTGTCACCATAATCCCGCCTGTTTCCGTTTGCCACCAAGTATCGACAATCGGACAGCGTTCTGCGCCAATCACTCTGTAATACCACATCCAAGCTTCTGGGTTAATCGGTTCGCCCACAGTTCCCAGTAAGCGCAGGGAAGACAGGTTTCGCGCTTGCGGCAAGTGTTCGCCCATTTTGATAAAGGCACGAATGGCGGTAGGTGCGGTATAAAAAATTGTGACGCCGTTTTTTTCGATGATATCCCACGTACAGCCAGGGTTAGAGGCACGGGATACTCCCTCATACATAACAGTTGTCGCACCGTTGGAAAGAGGACCGTAGACACTGTAGCTGTGACCCGTAATCCAACCTATATCGGCAGTACACCAGTATACATCTGTATCTTGTAAGTCAAATATCCATTTGGTGGTCACATGACTGTATAAATTATAACCACCAGTCGTATGCACAACGCCTTTCGGTTTGCCAGTACTACCACTGGTGTAGAGGATGAACAGCATATCTTCGCTGTCCATTGGTTCGGCGGGACAGTCAGCAGAGGCATTCTTCTGCAAATCATGCCACCAACGATCCCTTCCAGGTTCCATATGGATTTGTTGACATGTACGCTGTACCACGAGAACATCTTTAATTGTCGGTACAGCGTTATCAGCTAATGCTTTATCTACCTGATCCTTAAGAGGTACGATCGCATCCTTGCGCCAACCACCATCAGCTGTAATTACCAGCTTTGCTTGAGTATCGATTAAGCGATCGCGCAAAGCTTCGGAACTAAAACCTCCGAAGACAACGCTGTGGGGTGCGCCGATTCTAGCACAAGCAAGCATAGCAATAGCTGCTTCAGGAATCATCGGCAGATAAATTCCCACGCGATCGCCTTTTTGCACCCCTAGCTGTTTCAGCACATTAGCAAACTGACAAACTTCCCGATGCAGTTGCGCGTAGGTAATGGTGCGGGAGTCGCCTGGTTCACCTTCCCAAATGATGGCAGCCTTATTCTTACGCCAGGTAGTGAGGTGTCTATCTATACAATTATAGGAGATATTAATTTTACCACCGACGAACCATTTAGCAAAGGGCGGTTGCCAATCTAGGATAGTATCCCACTTCTGAAACCAGTGTAACTCTGTTTGCGCCAATTCTGCCCAGAATTTCTGAGGATCAGCTTTGGCTTGGTCGTAGAGGCGCTGGTAGTCTGACAAACTTTTAATATGAGCATTTTGAGAGAATTCGGCGCTGGGGTGGAATAGACGTTTTTCTTGCAGGGTTGATTCTATGGTGGGTTCGGACATGATTTTTTATGTAATTAGCGTCCTTCTGAAAACTATTGTGTACGTAAATTTACAATAATTATCTTGATTTTCGTTAAGAAACGGTTGAATGGAAGCGATCGATAATTGTAGACAGATGCAGTTCATCTGTGTGCATCTGTGCTTTTAAATTTCTTACCCTTAAACCTATGCCACTTATCCTAGAAGCCAGCAGCCTATCCCTAAATGACGTTCATCGTCTTCTGAAACTTCAAAAGCAGCCAAATGGCTTATTTGCAGACTTTTTAAGTCTAGAACCTTTAACAGAGTTTGAACAACAAGATTTAGCGCGTATTGCTAACGATTTTGAGCGTTATCTCTATGCTGGTAAAGTTTCTGAAGGATTGGTGAAATTTTTAACTCTTGCTCCTTTAATGCGATTGGCTGGTTTTTACGATGTGCCGATCCGGTTGACAATGGAAGACAGCATTGCGATCGCCATTGAAGACGAAGATACAAGTATTAGAGGGCGGATGGATATTTTAGCAGTTAACAATGCTCAAGCGATAACTGCGCCACCTTTTTGGATTTTAGTCATTGAAGCCAAAAACAGCACATTTGATGTTTTCGAGGGCTTACCACAATTACTGACCTATACTTTTAAGAGTTTAGAGCAGCAAACATCAGTTTGGGGACTGGCAACCAGCGGACGGCGTTATCAGTTTGTGCATCTAAGACAGGGTAATCCGCCGACATATCAACTCATGCCAGAATTAAACCTGAATGAGTATCAGGATGCAACTGAGTTATTGCAAGTTTTGAAAGCAATTTGCCAAATACCACATTTTCAGTCGCTAGGAGTGAGCAATGAGCAACGTTAAATAGTATTATAATATACTCATGGAGCCACAACCAAGAGAGATTAGGAACTACCAGACAGTAGACGGGAGAAATCCTTTTGTAGAATGGCTTGATTCCTTGCGAGATAGGAAAGCCAAAGTCATAATTGAGAAGAAGCTTGAGCGAGTTGCATTGGGTAATTTGGGAAACTATCGCTCAGTAGGAGAAGGAGTCTGCGAACTTAAAATTGACTATAGTAGTGGGTATCGCCTCTATTTTGGTCAAATAGGATCAACAATAATACTTCTCCTGTGTGGTGGAGACAAAAGTAGCCAACAAGAAGACATTTTTAAAGCTAGGGAATATTGGAAAGATTATGAAAGACGTAAAAATGCCAACAAGTACTAGCTACCACGATTACTTGGTTTCTTCTCTTAAAGACTCTCAACATGCTGCTGATTACATTGCAATAGCTTTGGAATTAGATGAAGAAGGACGTGAACCTGAACTGCTGAGAGCAATGCTCAAAAATGTAATGGAAGCGCGTCGTCAGTCTAATAATCTCTCGGAAGCAGCCATACAACATTACGAACAACTAGACAAAATACTCAGAGAAACTGGCGGGGAGGAAATTTACACCCTGATTGAATTCCTCAATGCACTGGGATATAGGATTGAGCTTGCACAAAAAGATTCATTTATTTAAATTGCAGATGTATTATTTAAGCACAGCATTTTCTTTATAGACTGCTACAGTTACTTCGCTATAGGGAAAATACACAGTGTAGAGGAAGTAAAGGTAGAATTTTACCCTCTGCAAGCACAGTCACCCCTATCCCAACCGTTACAGTAGTGTAGGGTGGGCACTGCCCACCAGATCCGGTTGAGGGTGGGCACTGCCCACCCAGCCCT
>CAZZYE010000080.1:0-14632 GCA_964658145.1 uncultured Stigonema sp. | reverse complement strand
CTAACGTTAGGACAAGATTTGAGCAAAAGTGTTGCTAATTATCAAAGAATATTCGTAGTTTGACATCTAACCTAGGGAGGTTTTGTGGCATTGCCCTTAGAATGAATCTGAGATGCCGTGATACTTCCCTTGGGAGAAATATGGAGGCTTAGGGTCATGGGAAATGTGGCGTCAATGGGCGGACGACGAACAGGCGATCGCGAGCAGACGAACAGGCTGATAAGTGCGATAATAAATGTGGTTGACAAGCGGGGATATGTATAAAATCCGTGAAAGTAATTAAATAAAAGTGTAATGAGATACAGGATTTCTCGTCACGCTCAAACGGAAATGGAACGACGAGGGATTTCTCTATCCTTGGTTGAATCTGTTTTAGACCATCCCCAGCAAATTATGCTTGAAAGAGATGGGCGGAAAGCATATCAGTCACAAGTTGATTTTGGCAGCGGTAAAATTTTCTTGCTGCGCGTGATCGTAGCGGATGATATTAACCCCACAGTTGTGATAACTGTGTACCGAACTAGCAAAATCGAGAAATACTGGAGACAAGTATGAAGATTACCTATGACCCTGAAGTTGATGTTTTAAGAATCATGTTTAGTAATGTGCCAATAGAAGAAAGCGATGAAGAAAAACCAGGGGTAATTTTCGATTATGACCAAAATGGAAATATAGTGGGATTGGAGATATTAGATGCTTCTATGCGGATGGACAATCCCCGCTCTGTTGAGTACTCTATCAATGCAAAGTAGGTGATGATGAGGGCGCAAATGCACCCTATCCACACTTGAATGGCCGTAATTGCCGATGAATGCATCCTCTACTCCCCCTGCCTCAAGAGCCTCCCCCGCTTATCATCTGTAGCAATCTTCTAGAGGAAGAGTATAATTGATTACACGGAAGGGACAATTTTTCTAACTTTGCCGTCGCTCTTAGATGTCACGTAGAGTTCTCTTTGTTCATCTATCCCAAACCGGGCTTCCGATCGGCTGTTGCCAACTATTTGTAGAAAGGAGCGTTCCTGATTGCCCTCAAATAGTCGGAGTTCCTGTATCTTTGCCTGGTTACCATCAACAAGGTCATCGACAGGAACATGGAAAAATCGCCCGTCATTAGCGAAGTCTGCAAAAACATACTGACCGACTAGTTCGGGAATGGTACTGCCCCGGTATACAAAACCGCCAGCGATCGAAATACCGTAAAATCCTACAGTGCCTGGGGGTATACTATGCTGGTATTGGGCAACGGGGTAGGTGTAATTAAAATCGGCATCGTTAGCAGGTAATGCAAAAAGGATGTTTTCGTTGTTTCTATCAGTCAAAAAAGTACCCTCCCGCGCAGGCCAGCCGTAATTGGCTCCAATTTTTCCGAGATTCACCTCTTCGATAAAAGCCTGACCTATATCGGAAATCAGCATTTTACCCTCACCACCCGTGTCCCAACTGAAACGATGAGGATTACGCAATCCATAAGCCCAAATTTCACCTAGCGTACCAGGGTTACCATTATTAACAAAAGGATTATCAGCAGGGATGCCATATTTACCATTAGCGCTATCGCTACCGAGAGGGTCGATGCGGAGAATTTTTCCTAGTGGTGTGCCTAGATCTTGTGCATTATCAATAGGATCTGTCCTGCTGATCGGAAAGCCGTCGCTGCCGCCATCACCCGTGGCAATGTAAAGTATGCCATAATCTGCATCACCTTGTTGAGCATTAGGATTAAAGCCCAATTGTCCTACGTTGTGATCCGGATAGGGCTGTTCGATGCGAAGGATCTCGCGAACTGTTCCAGAAAAAGTGTTGGCGGAAGGATCAGTAGCAGTCCACTCCCGAATCACATCGTGGTGAGAGCTTTCTATGGGATTTTTATCTGAGTCAACAATTGTCTTAGTAACCGGAAAATCAGGTGTTCCGGTATCTTTATTTTCGGCGTCTACTGTGTAAAAGCGCCCATTTGTGGCAAAGTCCGGGTGAAAGGCAAAGTATGAAAACCCCTGTTGACTCTGGTCACGAAATCCTGCGCCCACTAAACTTTTAAGATCCATGTAAACGGTAGCAGTGCTGTTAATAATCACATAAAGCTGACCGCGCGTATCGTTTACGAATAACCGCCCACTACTGTCACCGGCAGCAGCAAGCAAGTTCAATTGAGCGGATGGGTTTGTCCCACTTCCGCTATCGGGAATTTTCACAACTTCTTGCAATCCAACGGAAAGGTTCGACTTTGCAATCGGTTCAGGAATAGGATTCCCTGTTATTTGAGCAGAGGCAATAGTGGCAAAAGTAACTGTAAAAAAAAGAACAATACTAACCCAACGCCAGGAGATGGATTTCTTTGTAAAGCTGGGATGCCTCTGGTGAGAATTTTTTTTAAATATCATTTTATGATGAATTCTTAACTAGTTGAATAAAAAAATTATAAACCTGCAGAAATTACTTTAAAAGTCAAGATTTTTTTATTAAAATGGGCAGGATGCTTGCCCCACAAGATGTTTAAGTTCTTGTGGGGTAAGTATCCTGCCCGGACTAAAATACAAATTGTATTTAATGTTTATTTATGTACATATACATAGCCGCTCATGATGCCCGTAATTGCCGCTTTCGCATTCGTTCAGGACTACCAGTAGGAATCGACTCAATTAACTTCCGAGTGTATTCCTCTTTAGGTGCGCGGTAGATATTTTCCGCTGTACCTTGTTCGACAATTTGACCGCGATTCATCACCAAGATGCGATCGCTCATAAACTTCACCACACTTAAGTCGTGAGAAATGAAAATATAAGTCAACCCAAATTCCTGTTGTAATTCTTTCAAGAGATTCAGCACCTGTGCCTGTACCGACACATCCAAAGCTGAAACTGATTCATCGCAGATGATGAACTTGGGATTTAATGCTAAGGAACGGGCAATGCATATCCGCTGGCGTTGACCGCCGGAAAACTGATGAGGATAACGGTTCAGGGCGTCTGCATTCAACCCCACTCTTTCTAAGAGATAAGCTACACGTTCTCGTCGTTGTTTCTTAGTTTTACTGATCGAGTGAATGATCAAAGGCTCCATAATTGCATCCCCGACTTTTATGCGTGGATCGAGGGAGCTAAAGGGGTTTTGAAAGATTATTTGCATTTCCCGTCGCAACTGCTGTAACGGTTCTCCTTTGGATGTCGTGATGTCTTGCCCCTCAAAGAAAATCTGACCACTCATTGGTTCAATAAGTCGTAGCAAGGTTCTGCCAAGGGTGGTTTTACCACAACCAGATTCTCCGACCAATCCTAGCGTTTCCCCCTTTTTCACATCAAAGGAAACACCATTAACTGCCATAGTATAGCGTTTTGTCCCACCAAACACCCCCCGGACAGGGAAACCAACCTTCAGGTCATGGACTTGTAACAAAGGCGGCTGCTGTTCTAAGGAAGCTAATCTTTGAGTGGTTTCCTCGGTAGTAACTTCCGGCGGTTGTTCTGGTTGTTTCGCCTGAATCACTACCTCTCCCGTTGGTTTCTCCTCCACGTTCATGTAGTCGGAAACTGTCAGCAGTTTTTGGGGATGGCGGTTGAGAGTGGGGCGGCAAGCTATCAAGCCTTTTGTATATGGATGCTGGGGGTTAGTAAAAATTTGCTCAACTAAACCGCATTCGACAATTTTGCCTTTGTACATTACCGCTACAGAGTCAGCAATTTCCGCAATCAGTCCCAAGTCGTGGGTGATAAAAATCATTGCCATATCACGGCTTTGCTGTAATTCTCGTAGCAATTCCAGAATTGTTGCTTGCACCGTCACATCTAATGCTGTGGTTGGTTCGTCAGCAATTAATAACATTGGGTTGCAAGAAATTGCCATTGCAATCATTACCCGCTGCAACTGACCGCCTGAAAGTTGATGCGGGTAGCGTTCTAGCATTGCTTCTTTGTGCTGGTTTACCAACTGGGTTACTTTTTGCTCATTCAGTGTTGATGAACCAAAAGAGGTTTCTTCCCAAGTTTCGATATACTGCTGTCGGATGATCTCATCGCTGGGGAGGAGTTTTACTTCTTGGAGACCGGCGATCGCTTTTCGTTGTGCTTCAGATGGTGAAATATTCTGATGTCGCCGAATCGCTTCTGTGAGTTGAAACCCAATGGTAAAAACCGGATTAAGCGAACTCATCGGTTCTTGAAATATCATGGCAATGTCGCCGCCTCGGTAGATCTGCATTTCCTCAGATGACAGCGAGAGCAAATTGATTGGTGTGCCATTTTCAAACTGGCAAAACTGGATTTCGCCACCACTTATCCTACCAGGAGGCTGTACCAAACCCATCACTGCTAGGGATGTTACTGATTTTCCCGAACCCGATTCTCCTACTATTCCTAGAGTCTCTCCTCGATGTAGCTGAAAGGAAATATCATCTACAGCTTTGATGATATTGCGCTCACCAGAAAATTCGACTTGCAGATTGCGAACGTCTAGGACAGTTTCTCTCATAGGAGTTGGGTAAAGATTGTTAGTTAAAAGTATTTGGATTTTAACAGCCTCGGCAACGGATTTGGCAACGGATTCCTCTAATGGTGGGACGACCAGATAAAGCATCCGCTACATCTGTTACAAAATCCGTTGCCTACCTTCACTGTTGCTTTAAAACGGAATCTCGTCTACATCCGGTTCTTCGTCCTTTGCTACCGGATAAGTCGGTCGTTCAAAGTTTTTGCTTTGGGGTGTGTGTTCTTCGGGGTCATGTTGGGGAAAGTTTGTGTTTTGTGGTCTGCGTTCGGTTTCATTTTGGGTTCGGACGCCAACGCTACTTGTTGCTGCTGGTGTGGTCGGCGGCGACTCGTAGCTGGGAATGGCTTTCTGGTCAGACGCGACAGGTATAGATGGCGATGAACTAGTAGTGATTGCGCCTAGGGGGTGAATGCGTTGCACTGTTAATTCAGCGCGTTTTTCTTTGAAACCTTCTGGGCGATCGATGGTATTCATATTTAGGCGTCCTTCAAGAAGGACGCGATCGCCTTGGTGGTGGTTTTGATAAATTTCTTTAGCAAGATTTCCCCAGCCTACGACTCTCAACATAGCTGGAGGGTCATCTGGTCGTATTCCCGCAAACTGCACCATCATTTCCGTGAGTTCCAGCCCTTCTGGTGTATGACGCAGTTGGGGTTCTTGAATTATTTCCGCCATCAAAATGCAGTTGTTCATTAAAATTCTCCTAAGTGAAAAATGGGGATAGCCTGAGGTTTTAACCCCAAGAGGAAATGGGGAAGAATGAATAATTAATATGTGTTTAACTTTCTGCTGTTTTTCATAATTCTTTAAGAAATTTCATATTATTAGTTCAACTATTGAATCTTTTTTAGCATAAAATTCCAGCATTTTTCCCAAACAGCGATTGTTATACCGTTTCTCCATGAAGCTGCGCTAAATATTCTCTCTTAGCCCCCCTTTTTAAGGGGGGTTGGGGGGATCTGATTTATGGCAACTTCATATAGAACTGGTATTAGCTGCTACAATTTCACTCTGACAGTAAAAAACAAGGAGTTGTAAAGCTCCTTATTAGTATAATTGTACTATACAATTCATGCTAGAGACGACGCGATCTGTCTGATTTTAGAACCACATTTCACTATGCAGGCGATCGCACCGCTTCATTGTTCTCGATTTTGCTCAAAAGTCTATGGCTTTAAAATCGGTAGCACCAACACTAGAAAAAATATCCGCATATACCAATACTACGACTCTTTAAACCAAAGAAGTTTGTCTCATAAAGGCTGAAAAACACAAAATTTTGGCGATAAATGTAGCCTTTCAGCAGATATTTGCTAATACTCTGTGGCAAGGATTTGATGGTATGGCAAGCTGAAAACTGTAGCTGTAAGCAGGTAGTACTTTGAAATTTCCACACAACATATTTTATGTAGGCATCTTCACTAGGATTAGTAACAATCATCAGGGTAGCAATAAAAGCTGTGGTAATTGCAGTACTTTTAATTCTTTGCAACATTATCTTTCTCCCAAAAAGTTTATAAGTTTTGTGTTGAGTGAACGAGATTTCGTCTAGCTTTGATTAAGCAGATCACTTTCTAGATAGCCACAAAGGTTTTTCCAGTGTAGATACGCTGCTTGATATGCCTGTTGAGCATGGAGCATTTCTTCTTCACAATGCTTAATTTTTTGGTTGTACTTCTGACCAATCATCTCAATATCTCTGATCAGAACAGCTTCTAGCTTGCGAGTTTCTTGCTCAAACCATCTTGTCTGCTTCCAAGCAAACTCCTCATCTGACAGACCTGTTTGCTTTGGGAAGAAACAGGGTAACTGGGTAATTGCTGCGTGGTGTTGGTTTTGAAGTGCTTCTATAGTCTGAATTCGTTCTTGTTCAAACTGCTGTTTTCGCTTCCGGTAATAGTGCAGATCGAAGTCCGCTTTTGCCATGCCTAGGTTCTTAATCTGACCTGTGGGATCACCTTGCACTAAGAATTTAAGGCAGTGATCAAGGCAATAAATCTCCTTTACCTCTTCCTCTGATAAGCTTTCTGACTGAAAGACATGAGGTAGGTATTTTTCGATCAGTTCTAAGTGAAGTTCTGGAAGTTCAAATAACTCGCTTTGGAATGCAGCACCTAACCAGAGAATAGAGATCGGGATGCTGGCAGCAATGCCTTCAAGCAACAGTCCTCCTGGTAATCCCAATTGAGCTACAATCCAGAACGCTATTACGTACTCTGCGAGACTTAATCCTCCAGCCAAGGCACTATCGACAGGAAAGTGTCGGTGTAAATTTCCCGCCTCTACAGTTTGAAGCAGATCAAACTGCGATCGCATAAATTTGTCTTCTAATTCATTAGATGGTGGATTTTCTTGCACATTACGTTCAAGCGCTTGTAGCGTTTTCAGGGTACTCTGCCGTTGCCGCAACCGTGTAATCGCTTTAGTACCTCGATCCTCAACTAAGTAACCCGCAATTGATGCTGCAAACAAAGCAGATGGAAATCCAATTCGCCCAAGGCGAGCAGTTAGTACTTGCGTTCCAGCACTGAAAGTTACTGCACTGAAGATGGTAGCAATGATTTTGACGGCTAATTTTGTTGCAGGTGAAGTTGGTCGCTTGGCGACTTGGGATAGATCCGTAATGCGTAAACTGGCAAATTCGGACTGTCCCTGCTGTTCAACAAGTTGTTTGATGATCGCTAAGTCTTTTGCAGGCAATTTTTCAAGTTGTCCTTGCGGCAAGTTCTTCCAGCTCTTGGTATGCTTCTCAGCTTTATATACAGTGAGTCCAGAGAGTGAGTCGTTTGGATGAAACAGTGTCATAATGCTTAACTTGTCTTAACTGTAATTTGACTAGGTTGATGCAGTCATGTATCTGGTTCAAAGTTTCCGTCCACTCTCCAACGCCCATTCCACACAAGTCATTACGCTATTGGCAGGACAAATCCGTTGATTGGGTAGTCCCTTCAACCGCACTTCTAAATCGTCTTGCAGTTTCCCAGTAGGTCCAATAATCGCAATTACACCTCTGTCCCTGATAATTGATTCAACTAAGCTCTTGATCTGCCCAAAATCATTTGGGTCAGGCTGATGTTTACCAGGCTCAGTTGCTTGCAGCGTCATGGTTACAACGATAGGTTCTTTATTACCTAAGCCACGCTTATTAGCAATGATGGTCTGGATTCTCTCTAGCTCCAAAATTAGTGAAGTACCTGGTTCCCGACCGATACCAGCAGGCGGAGTCTCATCTGTCTTACATTGACTGACCAGGGAAAAACTATTGGACAATGTTGTTTCAAAAGTCTTTTCCGGTCGATCTGCAAAGGGCAAAGTGATGACGGTGTCACCCGGTTTATAGAATTGATTGCTCATTTGGCAATGCTGCTTTCGTTGTAAGGTAAAGACTTTAGCAGAGGCAGAGACATCGTCTCCACGAATGTGAGTGATGTTTTGAATAGTCATTGAAGTGGCAAGTGTCATGCTAGCAATGGCAAAACCAACAGAGCCAGATGCAAATACAACGGGGGATTGCCATAGAGGCTTGGTAGTTAAAGACAATGGTTTGTGAGATGTAGCACTATTAAGTGAGTGAAATTTTTTCACGGTGGAAGAGGATGGTTTAAATTGGTTCATGGTTTTTGCCTCCTGTCATGTATGTTTATGTTGAAACAGAGCAATATTTGGAAAAATAAAAAAGCTAGTTAAGTAGAATATCTACTTACACTAGCCTTGGTAGAAGTCGCAACTATCCTTGCCAGAGGTATATTTCGAGCTAATATTCAGTTTTGGTCTGCTCTCATAACTCCAGTTTTTTCAACCGTGTAGTGCTGATAAGAAATGAGTCACTCTAGTTAGTATTGTTTTGATTTTCTCCTGATTTCAAAAACTCAATCAAATTTTGCATTTGCTCCTGGCTGAGGACGAAACGTTGACTAGGAACTCCCTCGTGAATTAGCGCATACTTCTTTATGCTGCCATTATTCTTAATAACCTCGATAACAAGGCTTGAACGACTAAATCCCGTCCCATGAATAGTTTTTTCAAAAAAATCAGCCAGGTTTGACAAGAAGGCTTGACCTTGGTCTGGATTGTTTTGCTTGTTCAGGTTGAGTTTCATGCCAGTCTTGTGATGCCCCTAACGTAAGGACTCAACAATTATTGCTGTTGCTATCAAACACAGCAGAATAATTCCCAAACGTAAAACTAAACCGCCTACAAAGGGTAACAAGGGATTCATAATCTGTATTCCACCGAAAGTCATGGATACTAAACTAACGAACCCAAAGCCTATTAATGCCAGCAAAAAATATTTGAGTGACTTAAAAACCACTCTGAGTAGAAGATTATGCTCATTTTCTGTCACAGTTTTACACTCACAATAGTTCAGTTGATTTCTGGAGAGGGCGTTGCTGAATCAGAGTGTGATTAAGTATGAAACATTGACTATGAAAGACAGACGATACAGCCTGTTCCCTCTCAACAATCTTTGAAAGCTTGATTATGAAGAAGCGATGTAGCCTGAATTCTATGAATGAAGGATGGAGTCATGAGTAGAGTCGGATTTTTTTCTCCCCATAATCCGCTCATATCCTCCATAATTCTGGCAAAATTCTCCAAATTCTAAAGGTTTTACAGAGCCAAAAACAATAAGCACCTTACCTGAATCCTATTTGTTCAGGCATCCTATTTTTTGGAGTTACTCCCCACCATGATAAGCAAATGAGTATATTCTCAGTTGTTACTTCCAAGCGAACTTACTTTCAAAAAATAGTTCACAGAAAGAACTGGACTGTACCTCATGTTGTTGCTATCAATCACTGATTCAGACAAACAAATCAATGAAGACATATTTCGGATATTTGTACCCGAATAATATCAAGATGCTAGCCTTGTATGATGTTTGCTGTCTTTTTAAGACAGTTAACATTTTTTTATTTATATAGGTACTTTAACTATTCTTGATTCAAATGTCAAGCAGTTAAAGTTAGTGACGAATGTCAATTTTTGAAACATCCTAACTGACAATACGGGTCAAGCCGCATGCAACTGGGCACTACCGACCCATCCTGCAAGCGGAAAGGCATGTCTAATCCCACGTGTTAATGGGTCACCAGCGTAGGTATGGGGTTGTTCAGACGAAGTACTTTAACTTATATCTTACACTTACATTTTATCAAAAAAAATATACAATTTTATTTTATGTACGCAGGCTTTAAAAACTTAATAATTCGTGTTAATACCCTTAAAAACCTGCCTTTCCGGAAAAAATAAGTATAAATAATAACATTTTAGTCTAAAATAGGAGTTAACTTTAAATAACCATAAATTTCTAAATTTGATAGTATAGTGCTGTCTTTTAACGATTTTTAGTTTACTATGTTACCTGACAATCAGTTTAGCTGTGCGCTTGACTTCAGTAGAGGCAAAGTCAGTTTTAGGTAGTGTTCCCTATTAGATCAGGAGGTGAGTAACTTTTGTGGGACGTTTAACGCGCAATCAATCTAAAAATTCTCCATCCAAATCTGAATTCATTCAGGTTCTCGAAAAATATCTCCGTGAAGCGGTGTGGACTAACCAAGAGTTGATGAATGAAATCCAGCTTGGAGAAACGCAATTCTATCGGTGGTCACGTGGTGACAGCGTTCCGAGAAAAGCCATAATTAATCGCATAGCAGTCTCTTTAGCACGTCGGCTGGATCAGACTCATCAAAAGTTGCCTCATAATGCTTTTCCTGGCTCTGATGAAATTGATGGAATACTCAATGAACTTCTTGAAGCCGCAGGCTACCGAGCTGCTGTCAAAGGTAAAGGGGTAGATTACAGTTGGCACGAAATAGCTAAAAATCAAACATGGACACTTGGATATACTGATGTGCCAACATGGTCACAGATTCCAGATAACCCTGGTTCTACCCCAACTGGTTTAGCCATTGAGTATGCAGAGCAAATTGGTCGATTACTTGGGATCACTACAACTTGGGAATATTTGACATGGCAGGAGATGCCTCTCGCGATCAGAGAACGAAGAGTTCATGGTATTGCTCCTTTTTTTCTGGCATTACCAGAGCGCTTCTTTGACTATCGTTTCTCTAAGCCCTGTAGTGAAGAACCTTATAGTCTTTCTGCTGTAATCGTGCCTGAACAGGTCAACAACAAATCTGTCTCTCTTGAAGACTTGCCTAATAGGCGTGTTCAATTGGTTCATGTTAGAGGTGAAATAGGAAGCTGGGCAGTTAACATTCTTGGCGACTCATACCAGAATCAGGAATTTGAAGATAGAAGGAAAGCCATCAGTTATTTGCTGACAACAGCAAAAAGAGAGAATGATGTTATTCCTGTCTTTCTGTCTGAGAATTTCACCTGTCAATATCTCTCTAACGAGAATCAACTACAGGTCATAAAAATTGACAGATTAGAAAATATCAAGACTGCTCCAGCATTTGCTTTTCATCCAGACGAAGAGAAGCTGACTACAGCAGCTAATTCCGCTATCAATATAGTTCCCAAGATACAGTTTTAGCAATCCTCTTTGTGTTGGTAAAAAAATCTGGCTGATACAAGAAAGGATATTTGGTCTGGAATTTTGTCAAATATCCTTTATTAAGTGAGACTTGAGCAAGTTACCACAAAATTACTCACATAAGTATGAGTATCTTGAGATCGTAAACCAAGGGTTTAAATAAATCTCAATATTAAATAACTTGCATTTTATGGGCTTTTGTCAATCTGAGAGATAGCAAATTTACCTAAAATTTGGTAAATAAAATATCCAGCTATTTCTCAATTTGACAAAAAATTAGATAAACATGAGTAGGTAACGTGGTAAAAACAAAGACATTATCATCCCTAGTAGAATTTATAGTCTCTGCTGAAGAAAACATCTTAAGCGAGTTGGCTGTGGAGTTACATCTCTGTAATACGATGGCAAGCGAAGAAGGCTTAAAACGATTTGCTGAGGCGTTCTACTTCGTGCGATATAATTACTGTCGCCTTAATTTTATATTGGGTGAGAGATGTGGTGTTAATGAGTTTTTGTGGGCAGGACTTGCAAAGAATTTAATCGAAGAGTTAGGTGGAAGAAAAGGAGCAAGTCATAACCAGCTATATAGAGATTTTTTATCTTGTATAGGAGCTAACTCAGAAGAGTTTCTCCGACCACCTCTATTTACATATAAATTTAATACTTTATGGGAGAAATTTTGTCGAGAAGCGCCTCTTCTAGAAGCTCTTTCAGCAATTGCAATTTATGAGATATTTGACAAACCTGATTATGCACTCTTGCTACGTGTTATTCAAAAAACTGGTATTCCAGAAAGGGGTCTTCGCTTCTTTAAAGTTCATGCTAATGCAGAACACTTCGATATGTTTGAAGACACAATTTATTGGTTAAGTAAACAAGAAAGAGGAGAGGAAATTCTTAATAATGGCATAAACTTTGTCTTGCAAACACAGAGGATGATGTGGGAGGAATTGCTGAGAAGTTTGTCAGAGCAATGTATAGATGCTTGGGAAGCGAAGAGTTTACCTCATATATCGCATATATCGCTCCCAGATGGTTCGTGAACACGGAGAAACCCGGTTTATTGCACTTTAAATTTTCACAACTAAAATAAGATTGCTATAGTTTTTCTGGAGAAAGTAAGAATGAGTTATGGAAAGAGTAGGCGTAGGTTACTCGCATTTGGTGTGACACTCGTCACGATTATTTTTCTTTGTCTTACTTCGTATCATAGCAATTATTCACAATTAAATAATAGGTCTACGCTAGCGGAAATATCTGCTACTAGCAAGCTCAAAGTTGGGTATCTCATTTTTCCACCAACAATAACGAAAAGCCCTTCTGGTGAGTTAGTTGGTCATCATGTTGAAGCAATCAAAGAAATTGCTCGATTGAACAATTGGAATCTTGAGTTTATTGAGACAGATTGGGTTGGCTTCGCAGCCGGACTTAACTCCCGTCGCTTTGATGTTTCAATAGCACCTACTTTTATAACTGTTCCGAGAGCGTTGTCAGTCTATTTCACTAGACCCCTTTTCTTTGCTGGTAACAGTGCAATAGTGCGTAGTAATAATGATCGTTTCACAAGCGTTGAGAGCATCGACCAGCCGGAGATTGTGGTTGCAGTAACTCAGGGTGAAGCTGGAGATGAATATGCAAGAGCAAATTTTAAGAAAGTAAAAATTACTAGATATTCTGGTGGTGACCAATCACTTGCATTTCAGGCAGTTATAAGTGGTCGAGCAGATGTTGCACTTGGTGACGCTTATGCGACATCACAATTTGTAAAAGCTCACTCAAAGGAGGTGAAAGATTTATTTGCTAAATCCCCATACAATTTGACTCCTGTTTCATGGGCTGTACGTCGAGGAGATGAGGAACTTCTCAACTTCTTAAATAGCAGTTTGAACACATTTGACTATCAAGGATATCTTCTTAAATGGGAACGAAAAGCTGGCGCTAACTGGCTTCATCCTAAGAAAATTTGGGAATTTACTAGTAGTTGATACACAAATGTACTGGAATTTTTCTGTAGTTTGGAGCAATCTTTTACAACTGTACTTTGCCTTCCTCGTAACAGTCTGGATTAGCGTTGGAAGCATTACTTTAGGAACTGTAATCGGTGTATTACTAGGAGTGTTATCACTTATTTCCTTGAATTTGATTTCATGCATAGCTAGACTTTTTATTGAGCTTTTTCTGGCGCTACCAGTTCTTGTACTCCTCGTTTGGCTGTATTACAGTTTACCGCTGATGATCCCTGGTTTAGTTATTGAGGGACAGAGTTGTGCTATCCTGGGACTTGGCTTAAGTCTTTCGGCGTTTGTAGCTGAGATAATTCGAGGAGGAATTAACTCAATACCCTCTGGTGAGATTGAGGTCGCTTATTGTACAGGAATGTCACGCTTTGAAGCAATTCGTTATATCCTTATCCCTCAAGTTTTCCGTGAATCCTGGCCAGCTCTTATGGGGCAGTATATAACGACCTATAAGTTCTCAACATTGGCATCAGTTATTGCTGTTCCAGAAATCCTACACACTGCAAATTCGATTATTGCCCAAACCTACCGACCACTAGAAATGTATTCTGCTGTAGCAGTGATGTTTATCATTACCATAATTCCTCTGAATATTCTTCTTAGGCGAGTACAAAGTGTTAAACAGCTAGGCGGAATAGAGAAAATATGAGTTTGTAGCTTGAGATTGGCTCTTTAGTAAGGTGAGAAAAAAGAGTTTAAAAGAAATTTTTTATATATATTATATAGATCTATAAGATAAATTGTAAGAACGACAATCTTTGTAGAGACGTTGTATGCAACGTCTCTACAGGTGTAGAATCTCCACTGCCCCTACTTGAACCGTATTGCCCTATCATTGCCATGAAAAACTTATTTCTCTTTGTGGATCAGATAGGAAAAAAATTTAGCCACACAACTGTTCTGAATAGTGTGTCTTTCTCTCTAGAAAGAGGTGAAAGTATGGTGATTCAAGGACCAAGTGGCTGTGGAAAAACAACCCTTTTGCGATGTATCGCATTGGTAGAAGAAATTGACCAAGGACAAATTATTTTTAATGGAGAAATTGTTTCTAGGAGTGGTTTTAGAAAACGCACGTCTGATAAGAATTGCTTAGAAATTGGCATGGTATTTCAACAGTTATATCTTTGGTCTCATATGACCGTTATTCAAAATGTGTCATTACCTCTATGGCTCCGTAATGGGAAAAATAAGAAGCTGGCAGATGAAGTGGCGAAGGAACAATTAGCCCTACTTGGCATAGAAAAAAAAGCAGATGATTACCCAAATCAACTATCAGGAGGTCAACGGCAGAGGGTTGCGCTTGCACGTGCACTTGTGCATTCTCCTCAACTTCTCTTATTAGATGAAATCACCGCAAATCTGGATACTGAAACAGCGCACAAGGTTATAGGAATTGTCGAAAAAATAATTGCAACAGGCGTATCAGTGATATTAGTCACACATTCGCAGCTGAATTTAGCAAGTTGGTCATATGTCTTGTTTTTTGACGGTACTACATGGAAAATGAAGAGAACTTTGTGACAGGGTTTAAGGACGTAACTCCCACTGCCACCTCTAACGACTACTCCAGTTCCAATACGGTTCGGATAAGATAATCTACAGACCGATAATTCCTGTAGAGACGCGAA
>CAZZYE010000079.1:0-14650 GCA_964658145.1 uncultured Stigonema sp. | reverse complement strand
CATTCCTTGGAGGTATTGACAAAAAGTACACACTTTTAACCTATCACAGATGGTGTGAGGCTAATCTGAACTATGCTTATCTCAGTACAGCTAAATTTAAAGCAGCTGACCTGAGGGGCGCGAATCTCGAAAATGCCGATCTTACAGGAGCCGATCTTAGTCAAGCAAACTTGTGTAACGCTAACTTAAATAGTGCTCATCTAGAGTCGGCTGATTTGAGAGGAGCAGACCTTAGAGGTGCAGACCTAGAGAGTATTCGCTATGATGAGTCCACTCAGTTTCCTGAAGGGTTTAATCCTTCCTCATATAAAGGATTCTGGCTTGGCACTGATACTTTCATCAAATGTGACCAGTTAACTAATGTACAGATTGCAAAAAGCTGGGACAAGTTTTCAGATGCTATTAGGGATATGGGTTATGTTGAGGAAATTGAGGAAATTTTAGAGAGTGGTTATCGTGGGTGCTACTCATTTGAGGATGTGCCAATCAAATTATCAGATTTGATCGGTTTGGACTGGGATAGCATGGAAATTAATGGTACAGGTATCTATGAAAAATTAACCTTCAGCCGAAATATTATGTACCAGTTAGAAGATGCTATCTACACTAGAGAAGTAAAGCTTATCCTATTCTTATATACTTAAACATTTACTTTTTTCTGCTTGTAGTAAGCGCTTAAGCGCTTACTACGAATCAAACTAAAGAGAATTACTACCGCGTTAATAATGGATTCGAGCGGTTAGATACCTGATTATATGCTGTAGCGCGATGTCTGGCGACAAGCCGCTTCTCAAGCGCACTTTCTACGCCGCGCGAACGCGTCTACGCACCGTTTCCTACTTACATTGGATCTGACGTGCTGTGATGAGAAAATATCACCTCTGAGAAAGCGTAGGAAAATTTCGGTGGCTTCTTGAAAAAGTTTTACCCTGATTACAGACCAAGCTGCTTTTTGGACAGCAGAACGGGGAACGATGCCATAAGGAGCGCTGGAATAGGGAAAACGTCCACCAGCAAAACCGAGGTGAATAAGACGATTTTCAGCTTCGTCTAACTCATGAAGAGTGAGAAACGTTTTCACGGCTTCAGCATGAGCTATCGGACCTCCGTTGACAAGGATATTGCGAATGGCTGAGCCTACGTGAATGCGTTTTGTAAAAGCAAAAATTCTATGGGCTAACTGGAGAATATCGGTATTGAGACCAATCTCGCCTTTGAAATTGGGAATAACAGGATTTGGATTATGCTTTTGAACTTCACATGAAAGATGACTCTCTGCCACCCAAGCTATTTCGTAACCAAGCTCATCTGCATGGCGAACTTGGTCAAAGAAATTATGGAACATGGTACGTTCATTGGGAAGGTAACCGTTAATCTCTGTTTGGCAAATGGAGAAGAAGACATCAAACTTCATAGAAATTCCTTGAAAAAGCCAATAACACGCCCTTTACGTTCCCCGTCTTTATCTAGCCTTCGTAGTACTGACAACGTACATGCGCTTACTGCATATAGCATGAGGTAGTCAGGATTTGTGGGTTTTAATTTTTGATTAATCAATATTTTCAATTTTTTATCACCAGAGCGCAACCCAAAACCAATGGCAGTTTAACACCAAAGATACAACCGCGCGATCGCACGCTCCTCAGTAGTGTCGGACGTTGTACAGTATTTTTGTTAAGCGATACGCACCTTCTGGCGTGGGCGCGACGCACCATCGCACCCGACCCAACCACAACTGTGTAAGATTGCTCGAATAAGCGATCGCTCACCTCTATGACTCCTGCATATAAAGGTTAAGTTATGTTATACGGTGTCTTCGGTGGTAATCGCGCTTCATCCGTAAGTCCCGTGTATAAAGTTGTATTAAGCGAGAGTCCTGAGAATGTGCGATCGCACTTTAAGGGTGGGTACTGCAAGCCTATACAGTTTGTCAGGTCAATTTTTGGGAAATGTGCAGCGTAGAACTTAAGTAGCGTTTGTACTTTGATCAAGGTTTGAATATGTCAGATCAGACTTGGACTTTTAAAAATATGAATTATGAAAATTTTAGTTTTCTTTCTGCCAATTTTGGGAGTAGGGGTTAGGGGATGAGGGCATAGGAAAAAAGTTTATCATCCTTTACGAACAAACCATCTAGAACTATTTCACAAAAAATTGTATAATTACGGAAAGTCAAAAAGCAAAACTAATTTTGACAACACACTTTTCTCTCTTAAAGCAACAACGCTATTTGACCAACGATTTGAGATTTTAGATTAGGGTTTTCACACTTAATACCCTGACACGAGGACAGTGAAATCAACTTATCTATCCTCAGCATCTTCTCGTGAGTGTATTAAAATGCCGGACAATTGGTAGGAGAATGTAGTTAAGAGGGGAAAGACACGGCAGCGTGTGAGGCATACAGCACCAGACTCCTCCAAAATCCGGGCATTGAAAACCCACCTATTAACTTGTTGTTACTGTGTAACTCAATGAATGCTGTTAATCTTCAGTGGCTGCCAGCATCGGCAGATTTAACTTTGTTGCAGGATGATGTCCATGTCTGGCGCATCGACCTCGATCAACCAGAAGCACAACTGCAACATTTGACAGAAATCCTCTCCAGCGACGAACTTTCTCGGGCGAAGCGGTTCTATAAAGAGCTGCATCGACATCGTTTCATCGCTGGTCGCGGTATTCTCCGAACTATATTAAGTCGATACTTGGGGATCGAACCACAACAGTTGCAGTTTGATTATGAACCCCTTGGTAAACCAGTGTTAGCCGCTACCTTTGAAGACAGTAAACTGTGGTTTAACTTAACTCACTCCCAAGGATTAGCTTTGTGTGCAGTGAGTTGCGATCGCCTAATTGGTGTAGACCTAGAATACATCCGTCCGATTTCCGACATTCTCAACCTTGCCAACCGGTACTTTTCACCTAGAGAATATGCAGTGATGCGATCGCTCCCACCCAACCAAATGCAAGAAGTATTTTTCCGCTACTGGACTTGCAAAGAAGCTTATCTAAAAGCAACAGGAGCAGGAATAGCACAGCTAGAACAAATCGAGGTTTTGCTAGCTCCCGCAGAACCAGCAAAACTCAAGACCGATCAACAATGGAGCGTGTTTGAATTGATACCTGTGAAAAATTCTGTTGCTGCTGTTGTTGTGGAGGGTTTTGCCTTGCATCTGAAGTGCTGGCAGTATTGATTTTTATTTAAATCTCACGCAAAGACTGGCAGCGGATGTAGCGAATTTCTCTATTTGTGAGACTCACAGATTATGCATCGCTTACATCCGTTACAATACTACTCGGTTAAGGATTTGTGGTGGGAGTTTAAGGTGTGTAGAGACGCGACGCCAGTCGCCTACGGAGGGAAACCCTCCTGCAGCGCTGGCTCAAATTTCGCGTCTCTACATAGGTTGACGGTTGATAATTTATCTTAACCGAGCAGCATTGACATCCGTTATTTCATCCGTTGCCATATCCGTTACATCCGCTACGTCATCCGTTGCCAGTCTTTGCCTGAGTTGATCATCTATTGGGTATGTAACAAGAAACAAAACACAGCAAAATAGTTGGGTTTCGCTTTCGCGAAACCCAACCTACGAATTACTTCCCCACTCCCGTACAGACGTTCCGCCGGAACGTCTCTTCCCCACTCCCCTCCATTAGGAGATTAGGCTATATTCAAGAAACCGCTCTCAATCAAGTAAGAGGAGTAAGTCATAAACAATTGAGAGTCTATGGGTGAACAGACAATCGAGCTACCTGCAAGGGCATCAAGCGTATCCTGACAACTGATTGTCGGTCTTTTAGCTTTTAGATACAAATCTGGGATGGTCAATTGCTCTTGCGACCACCGTTCAAGTAAGAAAGGTCGCAGCGTATATAAAGGATTGTCTGCAGAAGACAAATTGTTGACTAACTGTGATTGCCACTGATCGTATGGCATCAACTCAATGGGAAAACCGAAAGAGCGCATCCAGTCAATTAAGTTATTGAAGGGAACAGGTTGGGGATGTTGCAAGTGGAAAGCCTTGCCTATGGATTCTTTCTGCCTGGATAGATAAACAATCGCTTTGGTAACATAGTCCACAGGAGACATATCCATCATGTAATCCACATCGGGAAAACATCCCATCTGGAGACAGCCTTTAACCATCAGATTTATAAAGTCATCTGTGTTACACACACCTGTTTGACTATGCCCCGATATCAATGGTGGTCTATAGATAGTAATAGGAACTCCTCGGTCACCGGCAATCTTAACTAATTTTTCTGCAACCCATTTAGTTTGAGAGTAACCAAGAAAAATACCTTCCCAATGGTCGAAGTCATCCTGTTCTTTAACAACCTTGCCAGCGTAAGCAGGTGATTCAAAAATAGCTACACTAGAAACGTAATGTACAGGCTTGACTTTATATGCACTTGCTAATCGCAAAACTTCCTGCGTTCCCAGAACATTGGCAGTCTTGAGTGCTGAGTAGGGATAAACATAATTCAGCATAGCAGCACTGTGATAGATGGCATCAAGATTAGCTGCCAGCATGTCAAACCCTTCAGTACTAATACCTAAGAGTGGCTTACTTAAATCTCCGACAACAGGGATAATTCTGGGACTAAACTCTTCTTCCCAAACAAAGTATTGTTGCAGGTTTTTTTTCAGCTTCCGCTTGCCCTCTTCTGGATTGGCAGCACGTACTAAGCAATAAATATCTGCATTAGTCTCCTGTAGCAGTTCTTGGATTAAAAAAGCACCTAAAAAGCCTGTTCCTCCAGTTAAAAAGACATTATCTACGTTACTTGTCGATTTAAAAGATTTAGATGCAGGATGGATAGTCGGATCTAGAACAGCTTCAGCACCCAAATCTAAAATTGGAGTCTTGATAACGGAAAGATTTGTCCGGTTGTCTGACCCCAAATCTTCTGATTCTTCGGCTAAACGTTGTGAAAGTGCTTCAACATTTGGATAATGCCAGAGCAATGTAGGAGACACTTCAAATCCCAGCATCTTCTCTGTTTTCGTGATCAGAGACATCGCCTGCGCTGAATTCAAACCGTAGCTATCTAAAGATGCCGTGACATCTATTTCATCAAGTTTGATTTTTAGTGCTTCAGCAAGATGGGACAAAAGCCATGCTTGAATTTCTTCTGCAGTATAAGATTGTTTTGAAGCCATCATTTGCACACCTCTAACGTAGAACGAACTGGGCAATACTGACTGTAGTCATCCTGGATTTGTAGCCCTTGGATTTTCAAACTTTGAATGCGGTATAAAAATGCGGACCCCGTCATGATGTGGTTAGCTACATCAACTACCCGACGATTACTTGGATCAGACAAATAAGAACCCCGCACCCAGTCATTGAAGCTACCCATTGCCGGACCGCACCAAATTTGATAATCGACTTCTCGACCCTTCTCTCCAGAACTAGACCAGCGGGAGGACAATCCTAAATACCAGCGGAAAATTACAGCCATTTTTATTTTGGGATTGTTAACTGCTTTTCCGAGTTTTTCAGGATTTTTCTGGGATAAATAAGCTACACTTTCTTCCCATACTTGGGCAAGACTCTTCTGAAAAATTTGTTTTTCTAATTTCTCTCTTTCCGGAATAGGAATATCTTCAATTGAGTCATAGTTTCTGTAGATTTCATATAGTTTTTGCGCTCGCAGAGGAAACATAGTTCCTTTTTTAAGGACTTGAAGTTTTACTCCCATTTCAAACATATCCGCCGCTGGCGCCATCATCACGTCAGCCATATCTGCCTGCGCTAGCAATTGTTTGGTATACTGACAACTTCCAGCTTCAACACAGGATTGATTAATCGAACCAGTCATTACATAAGCAGCACCCATCATAAAACTAGCTAAAGCCGATTGTGGCGTCGCAATTCCTCCTGCAACTCCAACTCTCACGGGTGTTGAGTAACGATATTTTTCCTGGATTTCATCTCTTAATGCTAGGATAGAAGGTAAGAGACAAACTAGGGGTCGATTGTCTGTATGACCTCCAGAATCAGCTTCTACAGTAATATCATCGGCAATCGGCAGTTTTGCTGCGAGACTTGCTTGTAACTCACTAATTAGTCCTTGCTCAACGAGTTCTTTGAGAATTTTTGGTGGTGCTGGTTGCAGAAATTTGCTAGCAACTTCTCTGCGAGAAATTTTGGCAATGACTTTGTTTTTGATTTCAATTTGATTACCTGCTTTCAAACCAAGTCCAGATGCACGGTAGTAAACAATATTGGGAGTCAAGTCTAAAAATGCAGAAGCTTCTATAGTTCTTACCCCATATTTGAGGTATAAATCCACTGCTCGCCGTTCAATAGCTGGATCGTTGGGACTGTGAATTAAATTAAAAGCGTAAGGACCAGATCCCAATTCGTCTTGAATGCACTTAATAGCCGCTTCCAGGCGGTTTGGACTTAAACCACCTGCACCAAATGAACTCAAAATTTTCGCTTTTCCTAGTGCAATGACCATTTCTTCAGAAGCAATACCGCCAGCCATTGCACCAGTAGCATAGGCGTATTTCACGCCATGAAAGGAGAGAAAGTTTGGATCTCCCAAATTTTGAGTTGAGATTGGTGGAACAGCCGTCAGCAGTTCTACTTGTCCTGTTTTACTATTCTCCGCAGGACACAAATAACCTTCATTGGTGACACCAATTTTTCCGGCAACTTTAACGATGTAACAAGGTTTATCTAAATTGAGCAATTTATCCTTTATATCTGTTCGTACAAAAGATATACAATCTAGATGACCTTTCCAGATCTGGTTGTTATTGAAATTGGCATAAAAGCCAAGACCATTAGTGTGTTCACCTAGTACCGCATCTTTAGTTTTCACGGTATTTATTCCTTAAGGAGTATGGGAGAGTTTTTTGAAACGAACCGCAGAGGCGCAGAGGAAACAGAGAAATGAGTATGCTACTACTTAAATATTCTCCTCTTCCTCTCTCTGCGTTACGCCAGTCGCCTAGGTCGGGCTAACCCTCCGGAGAGCGCTGGCTCCTCTGCGCCTCTGCGGTTCGTTATTGATTCAACAAATTTTCAGCGCAAGCTATTTGTAATTGAATGAGTTCGCTAATTTGCTTGCTAAATTCATGTCTAGATTTTAAGAAAGCGGCGTGGGATTTAGTAAAGCTGGAACTGTTAGTACTCAGTTTTTGATAATGAGAGTAGATAAATTCAGGCAAGCTAACTGCGTAAGGATATTTTTGAGTAGCATCAGGTAACTCATCTGATTGTAATTGTTCTTCAGGTTCAAAACTGTGTTCAAAGACATTTTTCATCTGGACTTCCTCTGGCTGAGTATTTGTTGGAGGAGTGTGATTGAAATTATTTGTGTTACCGCTAAAGATCTCACTCAGTTCGTTAGGAGGATTGGTGAATTCAGGTGCGGATATTTGATGCGGTTTTGCAGTACGGTGAAGCTGTATGTTAGCTGAGAAGTTTTGGAAGAGTTTCCGGTTTTCTTCACTCAAGATTGTGGCAGCGATTGGATTTCCACCCAAGGTAACTGTTCTAGTAGTCAATTTACTTTGACTAGAGGTTTCTTTTGCTTGACTGTACAGTGGCGATAAGTCTAAAGAAACTCGATGGCTGAGAAGTTTTGCTAGTGCTTTGAGAATAGAAGCATGGTCATCTACACCTCTTCTATTGAGAGTTACGGTGACATGTTCTTTGCTTTCGAGGATTTTATCAACCCATCGAGAACAAACACCGCCTGCGCCTGCTTCGATGAATATTCTTGCTCCATCCTCGTAGACTCGGTTAACTAATCGCGGAAAATCAAGTTGTTCACACAGACCTTTAGCAATACTGTGAGCGATCGCCTGACTTTCAAGTGGAATTGGTCCATACTCAGATGCGGAATAAAGAACAATGTCCGGTATTTTTTCTTGGATCGGTAAGGTGTTAACTCTAGCGATTTCCCCATATTCTGAACGCATTGCCTCACAATGGATGACATGGTCGAAGGGAGCACGGAAAGAATTACAACCTAGAGTTTTAATGATTCTCTCACAAGCTACTGGATCACCAGCAATGACAACTTCTTCTGGTGTATTGATCTGAGTTAAATAAACACGATTCTCATGTTTAAGGCACTCTCTAACTTGGGATGGAGTCGCTAGAAGGACATAGTTACTCCAAAAATTATTGTCTGGGAACTGTTTGACTGATGGTAATCCCCAATACTCACGCACAGCGTTTTTAGCAGCAGATAACCTATCTGCAAATAGAGGAGATGAATGCAAGGCGTTAATCCCTTGGCTAAAATTACTCCATACCCCAGCAGCAGACATCATGCTAGTTTCGCCCAAGCTATACCCAAAGACAAATTTTGGCTTGACTTGGAAATCATCACGGATAATTGTAGTGATGAATCTCGTGAATACCATGTCAGTATCAAAGGTTGCCAGGGAATCATCTAGCAATTGCTTTTCGAGAGTTTCCAGTTGCCTAGTTGACAATTTATTCAAGCTTCTGGGAAATACTAGCTTGGAATTGTCAGCGACAATGGTCTGAAGACTTTTGATTGCTACATCATCATGAATTTCGGGGAATAAGCGGAAGAGATTGCGAGAAATGCCAACATAAGCATTGATGGCAGCAGGATAAACGTAAGAGATCGCTCCGTTTTGCCCCAGTGGTTTAGCTGTGAAATAACTGCCTAGGGGCGTTTGCCAATCTTCCCCGCGCTCAAAGGCATTATTCACTCCTTTGTGGGCAGATTCTATTTCTCTTGCTAATTCGTTTTTGTTGCGTCCCAAAATTGCTAGGGCGTAATTTGCTCCCCTACGTTCTGTAAAAGTAGCAAAAGTCTGTTTTGCAGCCGTGCCAAGAGAAGTAGAATTTTCGATAGTCGTCTGGAGAGTGCTAAGAAGCTGTAGTAAATCTGAGCGATCGCTAGCGGCAATTGGAAACAGATAAAAAGGCATTTGCTCCAAATACTTGCTGTTGCGCTGTTGCTGGTCGGGTTCTTCCGACAAGATTACATGGGCGTAAGTCCCATCTATTCCCATACCATTAATTGCAGCTACCCTCTTATTCACTTCTTTGCCTAAAAACCAAGGTCTTGATTCCGGAGCAACATAGAAGGGACTACCCTGCCACACCTCTGTATTTTTCACACCAGACCATTTAGGTGTTGCTGGAATATACCTATAATAAAGACACAGAGCAGTTTTTATCAGGCTGGCAATTCCCGACGCCACTTGCGTGTGACCAATATTGGCTTTCACACTGCCGATCGCACAGCTTAGACCATTTTTATCTGCTGGATAAGCCTGGAGTAAACCTTGGATTTCTGCTTCATCTTCTTGAGGAATGCCACTACCATAAACTTCCACATATTCAATGTCTGTGGGTTTGATACCTGCCATCTGGAAAGCTTGTTGGCAGACCGCGTTGATAGCTGCGGCATCAGGCGCTGTCAGACGACTATGCAAATCACTAGATGTAGAATGCTGTTGTGCAAAACTAATTGCATCAATGACTGCGTAGATGCGATCGCTATCTTTTTTGGCAGTTTCGTGGCGTTTGAGGACTACTGCACCTGCACCTTCACCAACTATCCAACCATTCGCTTTCTGGTCATAACTCAGGGTGGCTACACCTGTATTCATTTTTGCCAATTGGTTTCGCAACAAGACATTTTCCACTCCACCAGCTAAATCAATCGCACCAACTAGGACCGCATCTGCTTCCCCAGTTGTCAGGAGATGTTGCGCTACTTCCAATACCTTGAAGGTGGAATTTTCTCCGGCGGTGATGGTGAATGAAGGAGCAGTGAAATCCCACAGAGCAGAAATACGACTCGCCATGATGTTGGCGATATAACTCACATACTCGCTGCTTTCAACTGGATTGTGAATACCATCTTTGAGAATGGTTTCAAGTTGAGCGATCGCTTCTGCTGGCAAGGAGATTTCCCCAGCACTCAAACCTTGTTGAATCTGCCAAGACAGATTCCATCTTTGCTGTAGTTGGTGAACCGAAAACTCTGTTTCTGCAGCGACGATCACTGCTACATTTGCACCCTCTTTAATGCCCGCATCTTTCAAAGCGCGTTCTGCAACCTTGAGAAATAACAGTTGTTGCGGGTTGAGTTTGTCAACTTCATTAGGAGGTATTTTACTAGATATAGTATCGATTTCAAAATCTTTAATGTATGCTCCTACTGGTGGTTTACCATCTGCCAACCCATACTGTTGGAGTAAGTTCTCTTGCTCTTCTATGCCGTACCATCTGTTAGGTGGAAGGGGTATAAAATGCTGTGTACCATCATAAATACTGCGTTCAAAAGCATCTAATCCATTGCAAGCACCGAAAAAGGCATCCATACCTACAATTGCCATTTTTGTAGGTTGCAAAGGTTCGGTTGAGTGAACGAGTTCTGCTGGGCTTCCCTGTTCCAAAATCATATGGGCGTTGGTGCCACCAAGACCAAAAGCACTGATGGCTGCCCGAAGGACTGGTACTTTATTGGGCCATTTCGTGGTACTTCTAACAATTCTGTCGGGTGAAATGACATTGTTCTGGTCGCCTATGGGGTCAGTGATATTAATAGTCGCTGGGATGACACCTCTAGACATACTCAAAAGTACTTTAATCAAGCTTACTGCACCTGCGGCGGTAAGCAAATGACCGACATTGCTTTTGACAGAACCTACGAGTGGGGTTGCTTGATGTTTACCAAAGAAAGTTTCGACAGAGTTGTATTCGGTTGTGTCTCCCAACAATGTGCCAGTAGCATGACACTCGATGTAATCGATATTTTTCGGGCTGATTTGTGCTTCTTGATAGGCGCGTTCAAAAGCTAGCATCTGCCCTTTAGAATTAGGGCTAAGTAAGTGTTTTCCCTTACCATCATTAGAAAGTCCGTTACCGGAGATGGTGGCATAAATGCGATCGCCATCTCGAATGGCATCACTGTATCGTTTCAGCACAAACATCCCAACTCCATCGGCGGTCATTAGCCCTCTAGATGACTTATCTAAAGGACGGCTGATATCATTGTCTTCTGGATACCCTTGAATACCAGAAAATAACATCCGTATAAACAGAGGGTCTGCACAACTGATTCCTCCAGCTAACATCAAATCAGCTTTATGCGTCCACAAATAATGAGATGCTAGCCTAATAGCATATTGTGGTGATGAACAAGCAGCATCCAGGCAAAAATGAATATTCGATAGAGAAAGGGCTTGGGCGATAATAGCTGCTGGCAAGCCCGATATCATCGCATTGTCAGTGGAGGCGTTTGCAGAAGCTGGCAAAGAAGGCAAGTGGAAGTCTTCATACTGCAAAAGTTCTCTGACAGCAGATGCCAGCACTTCCTGATAAATAGGAGCAAATAATTGATTAGAGAATTTGGTAGGCAAAGAGAGAGTGCCTAATATCACTCCACATTTTGAGAGAACATTTTCTTTCCCCAAATAACCGCTATGCTGCAAAGCTTGTTTAGCAACATCAAGTGACCATTTAAAGGTATTATCTAAGCCTTCTAAAAATTCTGCTGGCAGGCTATATCCAGTTGCATCAAACTTAAAGTTACGGATGAATGCTCCCTTCAAGGAATAAACTTTGTCTGCTTTCCCTTTTGCTGAATCATAAAAAATTGTTGGGTCTACTCCCATTTCCTCGACACTCGCAGATACTGTCGAGTCTTTTTGTTCAATAAGATTCTGCCAAAAATCCTCAGGATTTTTGGCATCGGGAAAAAGGCAGGAAAATCCAATAATTGCTATTTTATCCACAGTTTATTTCCTCATTATAAATTGGGGAGTGGGGAGTGGGGAATAATTAAAAATTAAAAATTAAAAATATGAATTATTCATTTTTAATTTTTAATTTTGCATTTTTAATTATTTTCTACTCCCCAGTTTTCAATGATTGAGTAGGGATAATAATTCCCTTGCCTCTTGAGAGACGTGAGTATACTTGCCCTTGGCGATCGTGTACGATGAAATCGGCAGTGACACTAGTTGCTGTCTTCGCCTTAACTTCGCAAGAAACGTAAAAAGGAGTATTGCAGGGAGTCTGTATGAACTGTTCATACTTTTGAATCCCTCCAGGTAAGCAAATTTCTTGATGAAAATGCTGCATCCAAATCCATAGGGGATGAGTACTTAAGTCAATTGAATAAGGATTCAGCCACGCGACTGGAAACTGTCCTTGTTGTTTATCTGTGATTTCATGCCAAACGCATTCAGTCGTGATTTTTTCTGGGCTAATATTGAGCACCCTTTTGAGTTCTTGGAAAGAAGCACCATGAAATAATGGAAATAAGGTTGATTTTCCTGCAAGGTAAAAGTCTTTACCAGTATTGGTGATGATTTTATCTTCTTCAAGATTTAAATGTTCATAAGTAGGACCATCAGGTAGTTCTCGCACAAGCTGAACCTGAGTAATGCCGAAATGATAATGCATTTTTCCCTCTGAGGTTTTACTCCAGATTTTCGCTTGAAAGAGAATTTCTTGAGAATCAGTTTTAGCAATTTCTTGCAAGTCTAAAATATATTCATTTGCCAAAGTTTCATTGAAAGTAATTCCCTTCAAGACTTTGAAATCTGTGTAACTGAAAAACCTATAACCAGGATAAAGTTGTTCGCAGGCATTGACAATCCATGACACAGCACAAGTAGCTGGTAAAACTGGCTTACCCGCAATGACATGATCCTGCAAAAAGGGATTGGCTTCTAATGACAGCCGACGACGGATACGGTAGTTTCGTAGTTCTGGGTCTAATGGTGCAGGAGGCGGAACGAGTGGACTACCAATGACAACTTGTGTAGTTCCACAATTGGCGGGATGAAGTTCGTTTACTAGCATTTTTGTCCCGGTTTCCACGGGAATAATGTCAATACCTCGTCGGGCAAACTCTTTTTTCAATTCCGGTGTCACCATCCCGCTGTCCCATCCTCCCCAATTGATAGCCACTACATGACACGAGGGATAGCGTTGCTTTACTAGATGGGCTGATTTGTTGAGAATTTCGTTGGCGATCGCGTAATCAGACTGTCCAACGTTACCGTAAAAACCTGTTACAGAAGAAAACAAAACTAAATACTCAAGTTGACTGGGTTTGACGCAAGTCAAGAGATTTTCTAGTCCCTTGACTTTAGCTGTATAAACTTTCTCAAAATCCTGTTCTGTTTTCTTTTGAATTAACTTGTCTGCTAAATTGCCAGCGCCATGTATGATTCCGGTAATCGCTCCCGTGCGCTCAACTATAGTATCAAGTTTCTGCTTTAAACTATGGACATCGGTGACATCAACACTTAAATATTCTGCCTGACCGCCAGCTTGTTGAATTGCTTCCACTGTTTGTTTGATTTCACGGTTGGAAATAATCTTGTTATAAAACTTTTGTACACTCATGGGTGTGGGCTTTTCTCCTAGTGAGAGAAGATGTTCCATGATGCGCTTTTTTAATGTTGGTTCGTCAAAACAATCCTGAGTCCAATTCGGTTCACTGTCTAGAAGTTCTGAACGACCTAGGAGGATGAATTTGCAGGGATGGTTCTGCGCCAATCTGATAGTGCATTTAGCTGTGATGCCTTTCGCGCCTCCGCTGACGAGAAAAACTGATGAGGGACGAATTTTGGTTGTTAGTGTCATAAATTCTCCTAGTTTAATGGGTGAGATTGATTGAATGGTATTGTTATTTGTCATTTTTTTAAGAGGATAGGAACAACAAAAAGCTTATGATTACGTAGGGTGGGCACTGCCCACCAGCCCTCCCTATCGAATGTGCAAGATGCCAGTTAACGAACCGCAGAGGACGCAGAGAACACAGAGTAAGAGATAAGAGAGAGTTTTTTTGCGTAAGTTTTGAGGCAATGAGGTGAAGGCTGAATATCCGTTGGCGCTGGTTGTATTTGATTAATATTAGATTTCTGGATAGTAAGCATCAAATTTGCTAAAAATCAAAATATTTAAACAGATGTAGGGTGGGCACTGCCCACATTCCTAAGCAATTGTGCGGCATAGCCCTGCCTACAATTTGGTGTTTTAGGAGCCACGCTAACAGTATCAATCACGAAATACAACCAAATTTTTTTTAACTAAACTAGAAGTTTTGAATGATTTGTGAGGTTTTTTGATGTGATAGGTGCGGATTTTTACAGGTATTTCCTGAGGCTCTGCTTGAGGCAGAGGTTTTATTGCTACTGCTATAAGTATGGCTAATCCTGTCATGACAGCCACTATTATTGGCAAAAGCATACTACTACTTTCTGTTTTTGTTGATGTTAGCACTCTTGTTTTTGAATCAGGACGAATGAGTTGAATATCACCTGTTTTTGAATCAGGACGAAGGAGTCGAATATCGCCAATGTCTTTGTTATTAGGTAATAGTTCAATAAAGGAGTTATGGGTTTTGTATCCTTTGGCTTCTATCGTTAGTTCTCCCTTAAGACTACTGCTACTATCGAATTTGACTGGAAATCTATAAATTCCTTCTAAATCGGTGTAGACAACAGGTGGAGCACCAGGAAAATTAAGTAAGACCTTGACTCCACTGATTGGGGCTTGTTTCTCTTGATCAAGAACGCGACCAAGAAAATTAATTCCTCTATTTTTTTGCATATGTTCAGGTGGACATATAGAACTGAGTTGTGAAATTAAGGCTTGAGGGACAAATCAATTAA
>CAZZYE010000078.1:0-14764 GCA_964658145.1 uncultured Stigonema sp. | reverse complement strand
CGCTCGACGCGGCTACGCCGCGCCATTGCTTGTGCCAGTTGCGTAAGTCCTGTTCTAGTAACAGAGCTGACTCAAAGGGAAGAACTTATCTAGAATTTTTCCAGACTGACCGAGATGGAAATTCTAAAGGTATAGTTTTAATTCATATTTAAAACTACAGGAGGATAAGAAAATAATTTTAGCTTCTTATCCTCTTGTCTAATCTCGTGAGAAGGCGTATCCAATAATTAAGGATTTTCACGATGATTCGTAATGAAAGACAGTACAACATAACTAAAGCACAAATCAAAAAGTTTGAATCAGCAATAGATGAACTGAAAAATAGCTCATTAGCGAGTGATAGCAATCAAAAAATCCGCTATCAAGCTCATCTAGATTCACTTAGTAGTCAATTTGAAGAACTTTCCGAAGAAATTGAAGAATACGATCAACTAAAAAAAGGTGAAATAAAACGACTAGAATTACCTTTTGGCGAATTACCAGACGCATTAATCAAGGCACGTATTGTTCGTGGACTCACTCAAGAACAGCTAGCTGAGCGTTTAGGTGTAAAACCTCAGCAAGTGCAACGTGATGAAGCCAATAAATATGCTAATGCCAGCTTTACTAAAATTTTAGAAATTCAGCGTGTTCTCAATATTGAAATACGAGAGGAAGTAATTTTTAAATAATTAAAAGCAGGATTTACTGGAGTCGCTAAAAAGTACTTGCAGCCGACACTAATTTCCTCCAGTGGCAAAGGGGCGAAGGGGCGAAGGGGCAGGGCTATTTCATTCTAAAAAGTTGCTTGAGTGTGTCTAGACCAAACGAACATAGTCGTTGAGCTTGAGCCATGTTTTCAAACCCGAGATCACGATACAAATTGAGAGCAAAGTTACGAGCGAGCCGTAAGCGGCAAGCCCCTTTGGGGCATCGCCAAAATCTGAGGCAAAGGAGTAGTGCGAATCCTAGATAGATCTTCCCCTTGGGTTACATCTCTGACATAATGAACTTTGTTCTCTACTCCCCAGTAGCCCTGAATGCGGAGGGCAAACTCTTGGGCGGTTGTACTCAAAGAGGAAATATAATAACGCGTCTCAATTGTGACTTCAATAAACTGATGCCTAAGAAGTTGACGTTCTGATTCGACTTGAATCAGAGTTGTTAGTCCAGGCCAAGAGCGGATGCCATCAAGGTTTTGAGAAATACTAACGCGACGCTTCTCAATTCGACCATGTCCCTTGTTAATTTGTTCGCAGGTATTTTGCGAGGTAAAATTCGCCTCTACCTCTGCCAGAAGACCAGAGTGATTCCCCTTAAGAGCACCAATGTAATTATTACCACTTGAGATAATCAACTCGCAAGTTTTTTTTGGGTATTGATTGCATCAAAAGCAAAAACTACTCCCTTGAGTGCTAGCAGATTGATTAACTCCGGTAAGGCTGTAATTTCATTGCTTTTTGAATCTACCTCTACTGGTTCTAAAATCAATCCTCGCTCTACAATGTATGCGCTTACCAGCATAATCGCAGGGTGAGGATTACTATACGGATTGTCTTGTTCTAGTTGATAAGAACCCCGCAGTACTTTACCATCAGTGGCAATGGTTTCCCCTGGCAACGGCTTAATCCCAAAAAAATTAGCAAGGCAGGCAGAGTATTGTCGATAATCTAAGTGTAACAACACACGGCGGATTGTGCTGTAGGAGGGCAACCTGTTTTTTGGCGGTTGAAACAACGCTACTAATTCACCTTGATACGCTTTCAACCAATCGCCAATAGCTAGGAATCCCTTGTTGCCTGCTGCGATCGCTAATGTAAACAGGGCTAGACAAAGCGCTTGTGTATGACGCTGACCACTGCGGCAACGACAGTCCGGTAACTCAGCAAACGCTTCAAAGATAGCAACTTCAGACATTAGAAGAGTCAGTACAAATGGTTAACCCAATACTTTATCATCAAACGCTACTTCTGAGAATGAAATAGCCCTGCTTTCTCCATATCAACGACTATTAGCTTTAATTCATTTTTCTCAATAATGAGTTTAATTGATGGGCGTTGAAAAAAGTTTTCAAAAATACTGTCTTTAATCGCTAAATAAAGTTTGTAGTTTAGTTCTGTGGCAGCAATTAGATCGCGATATAAAATATATGCTCAACGAGCATATTCGGCGAAGAATCGAATCAGGGTTTCAATACCCCGAAAAAAGTTGGGCAGACTCATTTTTTCGTTAGGTGCATGAATATCATCGTCAGGTAAGCCGAAACCGAGTAACACTATAGGGATCTGGAGACGGCGATGTAGTTGCTCAACCATAGGAATAGAACCCCCACTGCGAGTAAAGACAGGTGGCACTCCCCAAGTGCTACGAATGGCATGAATCGCAGCTAGCATGACCGGATGGTTTCGAGACAGCAGGACGGGACGCGACCCACCCATAATTTTTAACCGGCTGCGCACAGCAGGCGGTGTGACATCCTCAATATAATGGCGCAAGAGTTGGGCAACTTCTGCTGGCTCTTGATTGGGAACTAACCGCATACTTAGCTTTGCCGTGCCTCGACTGGGAATGATAGACTTATTGCCAGGACCTGTGTAGCCTCCTATCATACCATTGATTGTTAACGCCGGACGGATGGTCATGCGCTCGTACAAGGAATAGCCCTCCTCCCCCCAGCCAGCAGGTAAATCGAGATCGTCTAAAATTTGTTGGTTACGGGCACAGCAGCAGCGAATTTCTTGGCGCTGCGCTGGTTCTAGTTCTTTTACTTTCTGGTAGAAGCCAGGAATGGTAACTCGACCTTTGCGATCGTGCAGTCCAGCCACGACTTCGCTCAAGGCTTGTAGGGGATTGAGTACGGCACCACCATAGCGTCCTGAATGTAAATCGTGATCGGGACCACTTATCTCTAGTTCGCAGGAAAGATTGCCACGCAAGCCGTAGATAATTGAAGGGCGATCGCGCCCTAGCATTTCGGTATCAGATACGAGAACAGCGTCTGCGTGTAAGCGTGCCATCTCGCGTTTGAGGAAGGCTGAGAGGTTGGGGCTATTAATTTCTTCTTCACCTTCGAGCCAAATCTTAATATTGATGGGTAGGCGATCGCTCGTTTTTAAATAACTTTCTACTGCCTTAAGATGAATAAACAACTGCCCCTTATCGTCGCTGGCTCCCCTAGCAAACAAGTTTTCCCCGACAATCGTCGCTTTAAAGGGTAGCGTGTGCCACTCTTTTAATGGATCAACAGGTTGGACATCGTAGTGACCGTAGAGCAACAAAGTTGGCTTTCCCGGTGCTAGTAGCCAATCTGCGTAGACACTAGGAGCGCTTCCTTTGACTCCCGGTAAAACTTTGACATGATACAATCCCAGTTCGGCTAAGTGTCGCGCTAACCATTCGGCAGCTGCTTTAATGTCGCGACGGTGTTTCGGTTGCGCGGAAATTGTCGGGAAGGCAATTAACTCACTCAGTTCTTTTAGCCAGCGCGATCGCTGTTCTGGTTTGTGGCTGTAATGGAGAGGGACATCTGTAGCTGCTAGAGAAGAAAGCATAATCAAACTTGCCGTTATGACGAAAGAGTAGTTAAGGATGTGATATAATATGTATGTTCAGCTTATAAGCGGCACCTGTGGTAGATCATAAGCTTGACCTAAACTGCCTAGATTATTGGTATTAATCTGCCCAGTTGTCAAAAATCGGAAAGTTTCTTGATACAAACTTTGCCAATAACGATTGCTCATCCCTTGGCTAACTTCACGAGTAGCCAAGTCACCAGACTTTGGTAATGAGCAGGGCTGAAACGATTTGAACCATCAGAAGTGTTTAACAAGTTAAGCAACAATGACTGTAGTACAGGAACCTTTTCCAGCAAGAGGTCTTTATACTTTGGCTTGAGGTTAACTTGAGGCCAATAGCGATCAGGTGGCAAGAAGACATGCCCTGCAATCGAGGGTTGATAAAAGTTGAAGCCATTTTGAAACAGGTAATTTGCCAGCAGCGACATTTGATGAGGTTTATTACTGAAGCCGTGGAAGATTAGCAACGTACCCCGAATGGGTTGTCCTGGTGGATGGAATTGGTAGTAGGGATAGGCACCACTGCCATGGGCAGGGTTAGCATCAATACTGTGGATATAGCCATTGATCGCTTGTTCGGTTTGTTGAAGGCGATCAGTGGTTAGAGTCAAAGGGGGTGCTAATGTTTGAAGCATAAAGATGTTTCTCGCTAGATAGCAGTCGAGTTGATAGTCAAATATTAAGGCGATCGCTCGGATAGGAAAGACAACCAACAATTTTCATTGTTAGTGCGATCGCGGTGGATCTGTTTTTATATTTGTGTCAACTCAGACTATCACCAGTTTTCGCGACACAATCTCTCCGAGTGCAGATTCATCGGCGACGCCGCTGTGACGACGACCGCGACGGTGGCGACGGTTGCCGGGACGGTGCCGTCCGAAACGAGGGCGACGGTGACGACTGCCGGGACGCTGCTGTCCGAGACGAGGGCGACCGCGACGGCGTCCTACTAGGCGGCAGATGCGTCTTATTTACTGCAAGCGCGGCATCTATCAAAGTCTTGAAAGTTCCATGCATGAGGGATCTTGTCTGCTCGTACCACTTGTCGAATTCTCTTTTTCGGGCATCCGATAGTGGACCACGCGCCGACTGTTTCGCTATTTGATCGATGGTGTAATAGTCCATATTGTCGAGAAGTCGATTGAGATTGGTGTAACCTTGTGTGTGTCGCGATGGATCCTTGGAAAGCAGGTTGTCAATGGCTGTACGTATATTCTTAGCAAATTCTGAATATCTTTGGTCATTCGTTATATTCCCCTGTGATCCTGTGCGGAAGTCTTGATGATTTCTCTGCTGAATCAGTTGCGCTGCATGTTTTTGAAGTTCACGAATGGACTCCACAGCAGTATTGCTTGCCGACCCATTCTTGTTAATGCGTTTCGTTAGCATATCAACGAACTCATTCGCGAGATCGCCAAGCGCATTAAAGATATGTTCGCCTTGCTTACTTTCCAACAAGGGGGACTCTTGCTCAAAGTTCCTGCCATATTCGGGATTTGAGTACGATGCTTCAAACAGCCACTCACTCTCATCTTCTTGATTTGAGTAGGAATGTCCCTCAAAGGCTTCTCTAGAAGGGAAAGGTGCTTCAAACAGCCATTCGCTTTGTTGATTCATGACTAACTCCTGAATATTTTCAAAAAACTGTCGTTATCGGGGTCAGCCTCCTCCTATGGGAGGCTGAAAGCTGGCTAAATAAATTAGCCACTCGCTCGTGAATTCGGTTGCCGATACGACAATAGCGGGGTATGACGAGTGCTACCAATTGGCATATCTTCTTGAGCAAAGACTTGACGTGGCGGTGGCGTTGGGTTACTCAAGAGCATCCCTTCCTCACTAGCCATCCATTCTTCGGCGTATTCGGCAACTCTCAATAGTAGTGCCTCAAAATCCGTGCGGGTTTTCTTGAGGACGAATGGTTGCGCCAACCAGCGCAGAAGCTCGCGACCACTGGTAGCCATGCGGCTCATGGTACTGGCGTTGACTGATTGGTGGAAATACTGCCACAACACGAGTTCGATTGTGTCCCAAGCATCACTAGAACCAAATTGGGCACGTAAATCGGGGGCATTGAGAATCTTGAAGCATTCTGCTAAAGACTGGCTGGTTTCGATTCGCAAGACGTTGATATAGCCGTAGGAGGAGTTTTTCAAGTTGTTGCGTAAATCGAGAGCTGTTCGCCGGACGATCGCAATCGAACCATAACTCGGATCATTAGCGCGTTCGCGAATCACCTCACTAATGCGTTTGTCACGCCAGAATTTAGCCGTTTCTGTAATAAAGTGAAGGAACAAACCGTGAAACCGAAAATTCGGATGAGCGCCTGGACCTGGGTGGACTTTGGTGTAGCCAAAAACGCGTTGATAAGCTTGCATGCGCTCACGCTGATTGTAGCGCAAAATTCCGTGTTTATCAAAGCGGTAAAGTCCATAAGCTCCCGGTCCATCGGAAATCCGTAAAGTTCCCGCCCGAAACAACTCTTGTAGCTTGTTGATCACCCGGAACACGCCCAACCGTTCGTGCATATATAGATAGTAGAGGTCGGCAGTCGCGAGGATGCGATCGCTAACTACACTATCATCATAATCTATAACTCCTGGTGATACCAAGGTTTGCCCTAAATCAGTAGGTGCGTTATTACCAAGACCGATCAGGTCGGCTAATCCGCCATCAGTTGGTTGCGTCTGATTATCTTGAACCTCATCGAGTTTGTCTACTTGCTGGTCAATCGTACGATTAACGATTTCGGCAAGTTGCGGATTCGTGACTAAATCCGGTCCGAGTTGTTCAATGGTATTTTCCAGCAGCGCTGCCACTTGGTCATGGCGGCGATCATAATCTTTAGTACTAGGCATAGTTTGCTTCCCGTTATCTTACTGACTAAATTGGTATTTATTAAGCACCTAGATCGGCTAGCGCCTTGAATTGGTTGAGTAAATCATCAAACGCCCAACTGACTCGTTCGTGAACAAGTACTTGCGCCACAATCGGCATACTATTGAGATTGAGCGTCTGAGCAGTTTTGGTGAAAGCCAGAATCGGCACCACCGTCCAAAAGATACTGTCAGCTTGGTCGGTAACAAACTCTAATCCGTATTGACCCGAATCCGACAGAACGCTCGGACCGTCGCTAGCAGCAAAGCGACCGATCCATTCATTGAGGTCATTGATAGTAATATCGGGTAATTCTGGTTCACCCACCCCCAAAGTTGTGAATTTAGTCGCGCTGGAACGGCGCTCGTTCTCAGTGAAACCGACGGAGTCCATTGCTGCCATTAAGTTACGGTTGCCTTCAGCAATCACGGGTAGTAAGACGCTAGCACGAGAGAGGCGTTCGCTAAACAGCGGATAATTAACTGAGTTCCGTTTCGGTTTGTAGTTATTCCAAGCTTCGCGCATCAAGCGCACGTAATTTTTCAGCAACTCAAATCCAGCGAGTTGCGCTTCATCTTCAAACGTCGCAGGCGTTTCAAAGCGGACATCGAAAAACGCCCGTTCGCCGAATTGAAACAGATGTCCGTTGGGCCCGACAAGCTGCTCAAAGTAAGTTTCCACTCGCTGCGATCGCGGTTCGTCCAGTCGTCCAAATTCTTCTACCAGACTCTTCATTTCGGAGCGCACCAAAGCTCGCAGTGCCTCTACTCTATCTTTTTCCGCTTCTGGAACGAAAGGCTGTAAATCTGCCAGAACTTTGAAGGCATCCGTCGCGATCGTACTTACCTGACGATAGAGAGTAACCTGTTCAGCGGAAAATATTCCAGCTAATCCAGCCGTACTCGTTCCGTTCAGATTAAGTTCGGTTGTTTTCCCGTTTTGGTTAACGTTTTGATGACCAGGAATTTGGTCAATGTATGGAGCAACACTATCTTTTTTCGGTGGCGATGCGGGTGTAAAGCTCACCTTGCCATCACTTTTCGTGGGAAAAACAGTATCTAACGCCTTGAGAAAACTATCCGAACTACTGCCAGTATCGCGCCCTAGAATCTGGGAGATCGCGTTGACCACTTGCTGTTCCATTGTGCTGGCACTGCCATTGGAACCAGCAGAATCACGGGAATTAAAAGTATTAGAGCGTGTTAGTGCAGTTTCATAGGCAGTTTGCTGTGTCTGTGCATAGCGGCTGAAGGTGTTAGCAAGGGTGACTAAGGGATCTGGACGGTTCCCTTGATTGCCATTGACATTTAGTGTATTGGTGGGATAAAGCTGGCTCATGACCAAAGCACGGAGATGCTTTAGTTGCGTAGAGCGCCTGCGAACCATCCGCGTGTTTGTCCGGTCGATTGTTGCTACCATTTTTGACCTCTTTCTATGTCTAGAGAATGATGGAACTGTATGAATCTCTGGTTCTGAATATTTCTGCTATGTAGTTGAAATTTTCATCCAGCAATTTGTGAATCTCGATTGACTGGCTAACTGCGTGTCTCGTCCCTTGCGTATTGTTGAGATCCTCAACCCCCGACAGCGCTTGAAGTTTTTGAGTTGCTCGCTCCCAGTGTTCTAAGAGCCGACTGATGTTAGTGAGTTCGTGACTCGTCATTGTACCGTCTCGGTGACTGAGATGCTTGAGCAGTTCTCGTGCTTCTTTTAAATGCTCGATAAATTGAGCAAACCGTTGGGCGATGGTCAATTTCAGAGGTTTAGTAGTTTTTCCAATAATTTCCTTGTCATCGAGAAGATCCAGTAGCTCCTTACTTCCCTGTTCGAGGATTTCAATTTGATTTCGTTCGTCGGGTCGCTGTCGTTTGCCCGTTGCTCTGTTCTCCTCAATAGCTTCTTGGAATTGAGCTTGCATTTGTTCAAGGTTAGTACGAGCCACAATTAACGGATCGACATCGTTGGCAACTGTGGTAGCATTAGAAAACCGTCTTGTGTTAAAATTAGAGGCAATCTGCTTGAGGTTAGGCAAAAGATAGTTTAAGGGTCTTGTTGTTTCTAAATAGATCCGAACTAAATTTAAGGCTGCTTCTTGACCATCGACACTGTTGGCTTTGACATTGCTTAAGAAAACTTTAGTGTATTCTGTCGGTGATTGTTCAAGTTTTGCCTGTGCTTGCTGAAGTTCGTGGAGCGCAATTTGGTCGTCTTCTGGTGTGGGAGAATTTACGAGATTGTTTTGTACATTTTGGATCAGAGTTTTTACATCAGTGATCAAGTTTTGTTCTCTGGTTCCTAATATCTGCAATGCAGTTATTAAATCTTGTAAACTCGTCTGCGGAGTTATTTCCGGAGGGTTAAGTTGTATGAACATCGGTTTATCGTCTCCCAAGAATGCTGTAGAAATTATCAGTAATTGCTTGTGGTGTTGCTAGGTTCTGACTGAGAGCAAAACGAGCCGCACTAATCATGAATCGAACGGGAATAGCACCGGGATCTTGCCCAGCAGCTAAACGCCTTCCTGCAAGTTCGATTGTTTCCATCTGCTTCGGTCCAAATTCAATTAACTGCGCGATGGTTTTGCCACCTAATTGGGGGTAGGGCTGGAACACCATCGTATCCACAACCATTGTTGCTGCTGGAGCAAAGACTTTCAAGAAATCTGGTGCAATGTCAGCTGAGGTAATGCGAGGATAAAGCCGTTGCCAAACGCGCTGGATCTTGGCAGCCATTTTGTCAAATCCCATGCGCTGCAATAAAATCAGATTAATAAACACTCGTAAGTATGGTGTGGGATGAACTGACAGGGGATTAAATGGCACTGTACTAGCAGGCGATCGCCCCACGACATCCATCAGCGATAAAATCGTTGCTGGACCGCCTAGCAGGAGTGCAATTAGATCTGCCATTGTTTCTTTGTGCCAACGTGCCCATACCTGCGCGATTCCAGGTGGAATGTGTCCTTCTGTGATCAAGCGATCGCGGATGCGGATGGGCATGACTTCCCATAACCCCAGATCTGCTTGAAGATTGTGAGAAACTTCGTGCAAGATACTCGACAAAGACCAAACATCACTTAAGCGATGTTGTGGGAGTAAAAGGAGTGGGAAGGGGTTAGGGTTACGCCGCAGTTTTTTGAGCGGTACATTGCGTCGAAATGTGGCTGGACTATAGCCAGCGTGGGCGTAGCAGAAAGGTAAAACAGTGGGAGTAGGTTGCGCCGTGCCCAATCCTAGATAGATATCTTCGTAGCAATTGGCTGCTATTCGGTCTGTGGCTCGCAACTTCTCACCAAAATTAGAAAGACGCTGAACAAATAGATCGAAGTAAAAGTCCCAAAGTTCTTCTACATAGAGCACGCTCTTTGTAACAGTTTCCTTGCGCTTCAAGAGGATCTCGATATTATGACTAGTTGGTTGTCGTCGAGCCAGTATTGCTGCTGCGTCCACCCAGCGAGACATTTCAATAACTTGTCGGCGAAAGTGATCAATAAAGCGGTTGGTTGCTTCAATATGCGCCTCACTGGGTGAAGCAGGTCCTGTACCAAACTCGTCTTTAGTAAAAGGTCGCAGTGATTTAGCGTGTCTGGTCACGTTAATTGATTGAATAGCGAGCCATTCATCTAATAAACGTTGTTCTTCAGATGTTGCTGTACCTTGACCTGTGACTCGTAGTTCAGATATCGCTGGCACTTGGACTGTTGGTACGCCTTTTTGGTAGGAGACTTGCTCTATCGATGTTGCTAATGAATTTGCCATTGCTATATTTGCTGATTTGGGTGATGAAGTAACCGCTTGTCGGTTAAAGCTGAAAAACATGCTGGATTTTTATTTCCAAGCTGCGACCAAGCGGTCCTTAGCAATTACCTACTCCTACCAATAACTGGACATTTCGCCTCCATTCGTACCTGCTCCAGCTATACCAGGATTGTACGGGTTGGCACGACGATGGTGATGGCGAGATGATGCTTGTGGTTGGCGTAACATTTCGGCTCCATTCGTACCTGCTCCAGCCATACCAGGATTGTACTGGTTGGCACGACGACGATGGTGATGGCGGGATGGTGCTATTTGCTCGCGTAAGCTGGAATTGCGCATCAGCGATTTTTCTACCAAGTCTGGATCGCTTAATACCCGATGCGATACCGCTGCCATAGTACGTGTTGCTAGCTCTCCGGAAATCGGTTTTCCAGAGCGATATGCGCCGTGCAATCCTGCGATAGTTCGGCGATGGATTGTTGGCAGTAGACGCAGCAATTGCGGTTCTTTTCGATGTAACAGGCATGCTAAATCAGCATTAGCTTGAGTCATTGTCGGCATGACTCGTCGTAATGCGTTTCGTCCGCCCATCATTGTTGCTGTTATGGGTAAAGCAGCAGATACATGAGCGACTGCTTCTGCTTCGCTCTCAGACTCGGCTGCTTCGGCTGCCAGCATTTCAGTTAATGCCGCTTCATAAGCTGTTTCGCCGTGACCAACTTCAGCTTCCCCTTCATTCGTGCCAAAAAATTCAGCTTCCATGTTTTCAGCTTCCATTTCAGCTTCTTTCAGGACTTGTTGCAGCGCGCCACCAACGATAGGTGCAGCAATTGCGCCGACACCAGGAATGAATCTGGTTAAGGTGCTGGCTACAGAAGGGGCAATTTTTTTGGCGATGGGAGCTACTTTTTCTCTAAAAAACTTACCAATATCTCCAAAACTGAAAGATTCACCCTCCTCTTCCATTTCTTGATGAGCTTCAGGATGTCCGTAATTGTAGGCTTCTTCTTCCCACTCCTGTTCTTGTTCCAACTCTGGGTTGGCATAATTGTAGTGAGATGATTCATGATTTTCCCACTCGGCTTCCATTTGTTGATGAGCTTCGGGATGTCCATCGTAAGCTTCATGGTTTTCCCACAAATCTTCTAATTCAAATTCTTGATGGGAAGCAGGTGCTTCAAACAGGGTTTCATTTTGCTGTGCCATTAGGGAAATATCCTTGGTTGATTTGTCAGGGGATTGACATACAGGTTTTGCGAAAGCGACCGTGCGCTGCCGGATCATGGTGTTACGAATTAGAGTTCGCTTTACCATTTGAGGATTTTCCATCACCCGTGCGACACAACGAGCCATCAGGTGTTCTGTCAGCATAGGAGTCAGCGCATAATTTGCTGTTCGCGCAACGCACGCGCTAGCTACTGTGCGCCGCAGAATCAAAGGAACAAGCCGAAGGAGTTGGGGACCTGCCGCACCATGCTGATGTAACAGGTGAACTAGCCGAGCCGTCAATTGTACTAGTATTGGCATGACAGGACGCAAGATTTGCTTTCCATGCATTGTTCCAACGGTAACTGACAGGGCTGTACCTATTAAGGCTTGTGCTTCGCTTTCACTTTTACAGTGGCTAGCTTCGGCTGCAAGCACTTCGGTCAGTGCCGCCTCGCGTGCGACCTCAGTTTGACCGACTTCCACTTTCGCCTCATTTGTGCCAAAGAATTCAGTTTCCTTTTGCTCGGCTTTGATTTCGCCTTTGTTTAGGAGGCTCTCTGGCAATTGCCCTGCTGGTTCAAGAGCGATCTTTTTCCTGCCTAGTGTCACATCATTGCTTAGTGTCCTAGCCACAACTGGTGCTAGGCGCTTAGCAAGTAGCACAGCCACTTGTGCAATTTTTATCATGCCCTGCAAGGCTTGCTGGAAAAACAGTTTTTCCCTGTCTTCCAGTTTAAGTTTGCAATCGTGTTCGCTTTTGCCAAATCTCCACCGAGTTGAGTGTTCGAGATTGGGATAGGGAAATGCTTCAAACTCCTTTCCAGCAGTATGTGTTGGCTGGTAGATGATATGTTTGTTCATCTTTTTCTGGCACGAAACTATAAGTGTGGGTTTGTCAATTGAGGTTACTATTCAACAAAACGGGCTGTTCCGGTGAGGGGTAGAAATTGGTAAATCTGTGTTTGTCCAATAAATTCTGGGACCGACCGTCCAATTTTCTGTGTGGTCAAAATTGCTTCAGTCTTAACATCAGTTTGAACAGGATTTTTCTCACCTACTACACCTAAGTTAACGTCTGGCAATAGCACACTTAACAGAGCTTTAGTTACTTGTGCTCCAAAAACTTCCTCACTAAGAGTTACCGTGAGCAGTGTGCCAATTTGTGTCACCTGCTGGTTAATTTCTTTACCACTGAAATGACCGCTGCTACCTACGACTTGAGTTTTATAATCAAGCTGTGGTTCACCAGTAATTGTCGAGTAAGTGATAGATACTTCTTTACCGTCAGTGAGTGAAAACTCATTCGGCACGGTTACAGGAATTTTATTTGCTGTCATTGACATGATTTTTTCTCCTAGTTATTGATTTTTGGCGAACAGGTGATAGATTCTTTACCTTTGAGAAGTTGAAAAGCCCAACTCGGAGTTGAGCCGAGATCCGTGCGAAATAGTGCCACTTCGCTCAAAAACGTTACCCTGTATACATTCCAGTTGTAGTATTTTTTGCCGAGGTGATGTCCGCTAATTGACATTAGCAGATGTAAATTGACATAAAAAGGGGGGTTATGTCTGCTAATGTAAGTGGCACTTTTTTAGGCTTATCTCGGCTCAACCCCTTTAATCTTCAAACTATTATCCCAAATCCAGACGTTCAATGCAGGTTATAAACCTTGAAAACTGGCTGTTCCTGTGAGGGGAAAAAATTCATATGTCTGTGACTGTCCAACAGGTTGTGGAAGGATTCCTACTCTCTGTGTGGTCAAAATTGCGATACTCTTAACATCAGCTTGAACAGTATTTTTCTCACCTACTATACCCAGAGTAACGAGTGGCAATAGCACACTCAACTTAACTTCAGTTCCTTCTGGTTTACTGGGTTGTTCAAGAACTACCGTAATCAGTGTGCCAATTTCTGTGTCCTTTTGGACAATTTCTTGACCACTAAACTCGCGCACCAAGGTTGGGGGTTTTCCGTAAGTAAGCACTGGTCCATCAACTGTCGAGTAACTGATGGTTATGTTTTCGCCACTGAGTGAGAACTTATTCGCTACGTTTACAGGAATCTTATTTACTGTCATTGTCATGATTTTTTCTCCTAGTTATTGATTTTTGGCGAACAGGTGATAGATTCTTTACCTTTGAGAAGTTGAAAAGCCCAACTCGGAGTTGAGCCGAGATCCGTGCGAAATAGTGCCACTTCGCTCAAAAACGTTACCCTGTATACATTCCAGTTGTAGTATTTTTTGCCGAGGTGATGTCCGCTAATTGACATTAGCAGATGTAAATTGACATAAAAAGGGGGGTTATGTCTGCTAATGTAAGTGGCACTTTTTTAGGCTTATCTCGGCTCAACCCCTTTAATCTTCAAACTATTATCCCAAATCCAGACGTTCAATGCAGGTTATAAACCTTGAAAACTGGCTGTTCCTGTGAGGGGAAAAAATTCATATGTCTGTGACTGTCCAACAGGTTGTGGAAGGATTCCTACTCTCTGTGTGGTCAAAATTGCGATACTCTTAACATCAGCTTGAACAGTATTTTTCTCACCTACTATACCCAGAGTAACGAGTGGCAATAGCACACTCAACTTAACTTCAGTTCCTTCTGGTTTACTGGGTTGTTCAAGAACTACCGTAATCAGTGTGCCAATTTCTGTGTCCTTTTGGACAATTTCTTGACCACTAAACTCGCGCACCAAGGTTGGGGGTTTTCCGTAAGTAAGCACTGGTCCATCAACTGTCGAGTAACTGATGGTTATGTTTTCGCCACTGAGTGAGAACTTATTCGCTACGTTTACAGGAATCTTATTTACTGTCATTGTCATGATTTTTTCTCCTAGTTATTGATTTTTGGCTAACAGGTGATAGATTCTTTACCTTTGAGAAGCTGAAAAGCCCAGCTCTTGTTGAATGGCTTCGGCATCATCATATGAATCCGCAGCCCTAGAGTTAGAGCTAGGACAACTAATGCCTGGACATGTTTGCTTTTTACACGCGATTTGTTTCGCCGTCAGTTGAATGATTACAAAAATTGCCCAATATAATCTCTGCCTTTAGGATGTTCTAGTATAACTTATACAAATCACACGCGATTTCATTCGCTTGCTAAAATCTGAGGGGGCGACATGAAAGCTAAAATGTAGATAGGATATGCTCCATAGCTCTTTGTCCTCGTAAATAATACTCAATCTTATTGCTATTTAATCTCATTAATTGCGTGACTAATACCCAACAAGACTCCATGTAAGGTACCCAAGAATGCCCATATAAACCGATGTAGGGGCGTTGTTACTTTAGAGTAGCGAAGAGTAGTTTGAATCAGGACTTACGCAACTGGCACAAGCAATGGCGCGGCGTAGCCGCGTCGAGCG
>CAZZYE010000077.1:0-14790 GCA_964658145.1 uncultured Stigonema sp. | reverse complement strand
AAATGTCGAAAATCGGGCATGATTTTCCAAGTTTTTGGTTCACCTTGAAAGGGCTAGTATATAGGACCAGCCCTTTCAAGGTGACCAACGAAGATACGTTGTTTCAGTGCTATCATCTTGATCTCTCCGTTCAGATTTTGGGCTTTTTGAAGGTTGAAATAACCAATCTTCGTTCCGGATTTCACCACCTTGAAAGGGCTGGTATATAGGACTTACGCACTTTACAAATTGACTATTATGTGTTTTTCAAGCTTGTGTTTAAATGATTTCCTTGCACTGCCTCGTTCTTGGGGTGCTGCCTCGTGGGAATGCATTCCCACGAGGCAGAGCCTCCTGCGGTTTTTTAACTGAACGTCGTAATTCCCCTTCTTCTTAAAGGAGGGGATGAAAGACGGGGAAAAATAAGGTCTATGTATTGGTCTGTTATCCTGCACAATTACCCTCATGGGTCCCAATTTCGATGCCTCTTGGGCAACTTTAACCATCATTTCGATATAAGACTTGCGGTTAACACCTCCAATCACCAAACCATAAACAAAGCTTATTATTTGGAAAAACCCGATAATACTTAATCTACGACCTCGACGCTTTGTTTGTTCGCGCACGTTTTTGCTCACTCCGGAAATAATAGGTGTAACCCGGTTCGCTCCACATACAAAACCCCGAATGGATTCTCCGTATTTACTTATCTTTACATAGTTGGTTTTTTTATGCCCACCTACTTACAGGCTGTACAAATAAACAATGTTTAATAATTAAATGGCTATATAAAAAGTTATAAAAATGGTAACGCTGCTATTGTAAACTAAATGTGGAATAGCTTATTCTCTCCCTTGGTTACGTGCCTTCTACCCTCTACCTTTCTTAAGAAAAATGATTGATGTTGATCGGTTTGTTTTTATAATTGATGAAGGTGAATAAACAGGAGGTCATTCATGAAAGTTGTTGTTGACTTGAATCGATGTCAGGGCTATGGACAATGCTGCTATGAGGCACCTGATGCGTTCAAACTAAAAGGCGCAGAAATTCTCGTCTACGATTATGCACCCGATAAACAACTGCGTGGTGCGATCGAGCGGGCTGCACAGGCATGTCCGGTTAGAGCAATCAGCGTGGAAATGGATGATCGGCAGGAGGCGGAAAATGACTGAAGAACGAATTGTGATTGTCGGTGCTTCTCTGGCAGGGTTACGGGGGGCGGAGGCGTTACGCGAGGCGGGCTTCCAAGGGGAATTAACTCTGATTTGCGACGAGGTTGATGCACCCTATGACCGCCCACCGCTCTCAAAGCATTTACTCACGAGGGAAATCCCTGCTAGCCATACCACCCTGCCAAATCTCGTTTCATTGAATGCTACGTGGCGTTTGGGTGTGGCGGCTACGGGTCTTGACATCAAAAATAGAACTGTAGAACTCGCAAACGGCGATCACCTCCCTTTTGATCAACTCTTAATCACAACTGGCACACGCCCACGACCTTGGTCAAACCCAACAGAAGCTGCCCTCGATGGGGTGTTTCTCCTCCGCAGCTTTGGCGATGCGGCCTTGCTGCGGGCAAAGCTGGCGGCAATGCCTCAGCGCGTCCTGATCATCGGCGGTGGCTTCATTGGGTGTGAGGTTGCTTCCTGCTGCTGTGAGCTGAATTTACCTGTGACGGTCGTTGAGCGAAAAGCACTGCTTGTCCATGCCCTCGGTAAAGCAATCGGCGATATTGTGGCACAGATGCAGCGCTCTGCAGGTGTTGATCTGCGACTCGGCGTTTCCGTCGAAAAAATCGAAGGCAATTCGCACCGACAGGTTCAGCGTGTTCATCTGTCAGATGGTACTGTCATCGACACTGATTTAGTGGTCGTTGCGCTCGGTGCTGTCCGCAACGTCGAGTGGTTGCAAGAGTCGGGTCTGGCTGTCAGTCAGCGTGGGGTGCGCTGTGACCAATTCTGCCGAGTTCTCGATCCGCAGGGCGCGATCGTCGAGGGCATCTTTGTCGCGGGAGACGTAGCTCAGTGGCCCCACCCGCTCTATGGCAATCGCCTCATTGCGATCGAACACTGGGGAAATGCCGTTGTTCAAGCGCAGACAGCAGCTTACAACATGGTTGCCAAATCTGTTGAGACGATGCGCGTCCACGATCACCTGCCAGACTTCTGGTCGAGCCAGTTTGGGGTAAACATCAAGAGCATCGGGCTTCCAGAAACTGCCGATCAGCTTGTCTTCACCCAAGGTTCAGCCAAGGAGCGCAGTTTTATTGCTGCCTATGGAGAAGCAGGACGTACAATCGCCCTCGTGAGCTTTAACTCCGCCCGGTGGTTACCTGCCTACAAAAACCAGATCAACAAACCCTTTCCGCCGATGCAGGGAGCGATCGACCAATTTGATCTCTCGCCTCACAATCCCGAGTTTGCTTTGCCTCATCAGACGTAGGAAAAGAATCCATCCATTGCCAGCATTACCAGCATTACTTAAACAGACTTGGAGCAGGTCAAATGAATAACGGAAATTTATTCGCTGAGGTTCTCAGGCTTGAAAACCGACACAATCCCTATCCCCTTTATGCCCAACTCAGGGAAACGCCTGTGTCCGTGCAGGATGATGGCACCTATGTTGTCAGTACCTACGCAGAGGTTCGGTCGCTACTGTTCGACCCGCGTGTGAGCTCAGACGAAGAAAAGAACCTTACATCTAAAAGTGGTTCAGGGGTGTCAACAAGCGATGCGCCCTCAAACCAAGACGATATCCCTCCAGCGTTCATCCGTCTCGATCCTCCTGACCACGATCGCTTGCGTAGTATTGTGACGAACCAATTTACACCGCAACGCATTCAAGGTGTACGTACACGGGTAGAGGAACTGGTAAAACATGTGCTTGACAAATGCCGCGATCGCGATCAAATCGATATCGTCGATGACTTTGCTTACCCTTTGCCAGTCACGGTTATTTGCAAATTGCTGGGAGTCCCGGTTGAGGATGAACAATACTTTCAGGAGCGATCGACTGTGCTAGCCACCTCGCTTGACCCCGATCAGCGCTCTGATGAGGAAAACGCACGTCGATTCAAAGAAGCTCGCTCGCAATTGGGCGACTATATGCACAAACAGATTGAGAACCGTCGCCAACATCCTGGCAAGGATCTACTGTCAGCAATGATCGCCAACGGCGATCTGGAAGCGGGGCGAATGAATGAACAAGAGATGGTTTCACTCTCTATTCTGCTGCTGATCGCGGGTCATGAAACAACCGTGAATTTGATTACGAATGGGATGTTGACGTTGCTTCGCTACCCTGAGCATTTAGAGCGGTTGCGCCAAAACCCGGATCTGGCACCAAAATTTGTCCAGGAGTTGCTCCGTTTCGAGCCACCTGTGCAATTCCGTACCCGCACAACACTTGCAGACATTGAGATCGCAGGTACAGTCATTCCAAAGGGCGTGCCGCTAGTGCTTCTCTTCGCCGCTGCCAACCGAGATCCAGCCCAGTTTAACGACCCAGATCGATTTGACCCCGATCGTCAGAATAACCAACACTTCGGTTTTGGCGGCAGTTTACACTTGTGCGTTGGCGCGCCCCTAGCCAGGATGGAGGGTGAAATTGCTCTCAGGGCGCTGGTACAGCGACTCCAGTCCCCACGTCTTGCCGAGGACGTGCCTGAATATCGTCCGGGTGCATCCTTACGGGGACCGAGACACCTGTTTGTTAAAGTTGATGCTGTTACCGATGCCTAACCTAGGTCTATAGCATCCGTGAGAACTTAAGGTAAAGCACCTTTTGTCAATCAGTTAAAATACTCAAAATATTTTAAAGTAGAGTCGATGGAGGGTATTAACCCTCGCACCTCTCGCCCAGCACGATAGATGGAAAGACTTTGGAGCAGACACTCTCGTGCGGCTCAGTCCTTGAGCGTAACCATCATCTGATTTCTATAGAGGAGGAAACGCGATGCGCGTGTTTCGTTTTGACAAATTGCAGAGCCTCGACGACCTTACCCTCCACAATGAGCCCATGCCTGAACCTCAGCGAGGAGAAGTGCTGGTCAAGATCCAGGCGGTTTCTCTGAATCGCCGTGACATTATGATCGTGCAGGGTGACTATCCTGCACCTGTCACGCCTGGGCTGATTCCGTGTAGCGACGCGGCTGGCGAAATTGTTGCGGTGGGTGACGACGTAACGGCCTACAAGCCTGGTGACCGTGTCATCAATACCTTCAATCCACGATGGTTTGGCGGTCGTGCGCCACTCAACATCGCGAATGAGACCTATGGCAACTGTCAGGACGGCTGGCTTGCGGAGTATAAGGCTATCTCGCAGGAGGCAGTCGTCCCAATACCTGACAGCCTTACTTGGGAAGAGGGATCGACCCTGCCCTGTGCCGGAGTGACCGCATGGAATGCGCTCTCCGGTCATGAGCCAATACGAGCCGGACAGACGGTTCTGACGCTCGGGAGTGGCGATGTCTCAATCTTTGCGATCCAGTTAGCCAAAGCGGTAGGGGCAACCGTGGTCGGAACCACTTCCAGCGACAGCAAGGGAGATCTGCTGAAAAAGCTCGGCGTCGATCATGTAGTCAACTACTCGCAGGTCAAGGAGTGGGGACGGTACGTCAAGCAGGACCTGACGCATGGCATTGGTGTTGATTGTGTCGTCGAAGTTGTGGGTCCGGCGACGCTGAATGATTCGCTTACCGCTGTCTGCTGGGGCGGTGAGGTGGTGCTGATCGGTCAACTGTCAAAGGAGAATCCTGGCATCGATCCTTGGCTTCTGAAGCAAAGTGGAGCGATCTTGCGATCAATCGGTGTCGGTGACCGTCCGATGCTTGAGGACTTAGTTCGAGCCATCGAGGGCAGTGGATTAAAACCAGTGATCGATCAGGTTTTTGCGTTTGAGGAATGCAAACAGGCTTTCGAGCGGCTTCAGGGTAGCGGCCACTTGGGGAAGATTGTCATCCGCGTGGGTCAGTAGTAGCCCAGTTATTTTGGGGCGTTGCTGAATTTAGTAATGAATTACGTTTGGTTACAGATTTGTAATTTACCCAAACCCTTGTAGAGACGGGATTAATCGCGTCTCTACAATCAGCGTGATTTTCATTATTCATATCTTGATTCAGGAACGCCTATTTTGGGGTAGTGTAAAGTACCGTCCAGATATAGTCAGAAAAATTGCTCGTCGTTACAATCAAAACAGTCCAGAAGGAATAGGCGATCACCGCCATCATCCAGGCGGACAACCTTTACTTACAGATTTAGACCAAGCTGGACTGTTTTTATTAGTGTTCAAAAATACCTTTCCATGACATCTGTGTTACTTCATTTATAGAATTACGATGCCATCGGACAGAATATTTTATCTAATGGTAATGCTGTCATGCTTTTAAAATCTAGCATTTAGGTCATTTTTAAAAACACAGTATTTATGATCGCACCTGCAAAATATGGGTTTTTAACAGGCTGGTTAAAATAGAATCCCCGACTTCCTAAGTCGGGGTTGTTCAAGTAAAATCAAAAGAAAAATTATATCAAAAAATGCAAGACTCGAATTCGTCAAAAAACACAAGGGTTTCAGATCGAATGCGTGATTCGATTGCTTCGAGTCAAGCAATAAATCAGGCTAAGACTGTTAAGCCCAGCGACCCCCACAAGCGCCGACGTACAACACTAATTTTGGCAATCTTAATAGTTGTTGCCGCTATCGTTGTCTTGGTCCGGTGGCGGTATACTTCCACTCATAAGTGGACTAATGACGCCTATGTTACAGGTCGCCAATACCAGATCAACTCTCGAATTAATGATACTGTGATCAAAGTTCTGGTACAAGATAACCAGCTTGTGCGTAAGGGTCAGCTGTTGGTGCAACTCGATGAGCGTGACTTGCAAACTCAAGTGGGGCAGGCGGAGGCGAACCTAGAAGTAGCAGTCCGTCAGGCTAAAGCTGCTGAAGCGAATATTGGTGTACCGTCATATCAAGCTCTAGGTCAGAAAACTCAGGCGCAAGGAAATATCACAGCAGCAATTGCCAGCGTAGCTAGTGCCCAAGCAGCAGTTATAGCAGCTCAAGCAAATGCTACATCATCTGAGGCTCAGCTATTTCAAGCGGAGGCAGACCTGAAAAAGGCCTCATCGGACTATCAGCGCTACTCCTTTCTGACCCAACAGGGTGTCACCCCTCCTCAGCAACTGGATGCCTATAGAGCAACGTATCAAGAGGATTTAGCCAAGCGAAAATCAGCGATTGAGACAGTCCGGCAAACCAAGGCCCAATTAGCTCAAGCCAAAAAGCAGGTGAATAATGCTGAGGGGCAACTCATGACTTCAAGAGGCGGGTTGCAAACGGCTCAAGGGACGACTCAGCAGACAAAAGTGTACGAAAGTCAGTACGAGTCCGCGATGGCGTCGATCGCCCAGGCAGAGGCAACCCTCAAATACAATCAACTTCAGTTATCCTATACCAAAATCACTTCTCCTACGGATGGACGAGTGGGTAACACCGAAAGTATAGTAGAAGGACAACGAGTCCAACCGGGACAGGCTCTAATTGCAATTCAGCAGCCAAACCCCTGGATTGTAGCCAACTTCAAAGAGACACAGCTTGAATGGATGCGACCAGGTCAATTCGTAGAAATTAGGGTAGATGCCTTCCCGCACAAGCGCTTTTGGGGAACGGTGAATAGCATTGCACCAGCTTCAGGATCTACGACTGCACTATTACCTCCAGATAATGCCACTGGCAACTTCACTAAAATTGTTCAACGAGTTCCCGTCAAGATCCTCTTCAACCCCCAAAGTACTAAGGGGTACGAATCACTGATTGTACCCGGCATGTCGGTTGAAGTCACTGTAGTGCATCCGTAGAGGTAGCAAAAATATTTCAATGGAGTTCGTATTAGCCTTACTAGTGACTGTTGGGGGTATAGCAGCTATCATTGCCCTCGAAATAGTCTTGGACTATGCCTGGTTTCTAGTGCAAAGGGGTTGGAACCACAAAGAGGCAGGTCGCCACGATAAAGCTCTGGCTGATTTTAACCGTGCTGTCGAACTGAACCCTAAGTATAAATGGGCGGTCGCTAGCCGTGGTCACCACCATTACCTGATGAAACGCTATGGCGAAGCTCTGACTGACTTGAACCGCGCCCTAGAAATCGATCCTGACTGCGACTGGAGCTTTGCCCACAGGGGCGAAATCTATCAACTGATGCAGCACTACGATGAGGCTCTAGCTGACTTTAACCGTGCTATCGAGCTGAACCCCAGTAACAAATGGGCGATCGCTAACCGTGGTCACCTCCATCGGCTGTTAGGGCGCTATGTCGAAGCTTTGGCTGACTTTAACCACGCCCTAGAACTCGACCCCAAATGCCCTTGGTGCTTTGCCAACCGGGGTGAAACCTATAAAGAAATGCAGCTATACCACGCAGCTCTAGCTGACTTCGACCGCGCCCTCAAACTCGACCCCCAATCCGAATGGGTTGTTGCCAACCGGGGCGAAACCTACCTGTTGATGCAGCGCTATGACGAAGCTCTGGCTGACTTGAACCGTGCCCTAGAACTCGACCCCCAATTTGCTCGTGCTCTCGGCAACCGGGGCGAAACCTACCTGTTGATGCAGCGCTACGACGAAGCTCTGGCTGATTTGAACCGCGCCCTAGAACTCGACCCCCAATTTGCCCGCGCTCTCGGCAACCGGGGCGAAACCTACCGACTGATGCAGCGCTACGACGAAGCGTTGGCTGACTTTGACCGCGCGATTAAGCTCTTGCCCGACCATGACTGGCTGCTTCACCATCGAAATCTGGTATACCAAGCTCTAGACCAAAAAGACTCGCACTCATTAGGTAACCAAACAGATGACCACAGGTAAGTCATTACAGCTACCACAGCATGCTCCCAAAGCGACTCGATCGCGAATGGTTCCCCCAACACCAGAGCATGTCTCCCCTGCAAATCACGTGCCTGCCTTTGCGATGGGTGTGCTGGGTTTGGTTGTAACCGCTTTGGATCTGCAAATGACCAACCCTGCCCTCAGTCAGCAGATTGAAGGATCTTTGGGATTCACAACTGATGAAGCGACTTGGATCGCAGTAGCCTATACTAGTGCGGAACTGATCGCCATTTCTCTAGGGGGTTGGCTGACCGATGCCTTCTCGCGTCGCCGATATCTATGGGTCAATATGGCCGTATTTGTTTGCTTTTCTCTAGCTTGTGCTTATGCTTGGGATTTAACGTCACTAATTGTGTTTCGGACGTTTCTGGGTTTTGTCTCAGGAACGTTTACTTACTCGTCGTTCAATATGGTGTTGATGTACTTGCCCAGAGCCAAGCAACACATCGGTTTTGTATTGATTATTATTCCAGTTGGCTTACCAGTTCCCATTGGTAATTTCTTGACTGAATTGATAGATGACAACCTTGGCTGGCAATACATCTATTACTTGAACATTATATTGGGACTGCTGGTGCTGGCTGGTATCAGGCGTTGGATTGAACCCGAACCCATGCGCCTGGATAAGCTCAAACAAATCGATTGGTTAGGCACTACGATGCTGGCAATTAGCCTAATCTGTTTGGTAACGGCTTTAGAACGGGGTAACACAGAAAACTGGTTTGACTCAGGGTTTATTGTTCTCTTAATTCTGATATCAGTTTTGTTTCTGGCTCTTTTTTGCTGGATTGAACTAGAGCAGCCTCAACCCCTAATGGACTTACGTTTACTAAGGCAACGCAACTTCGCTTTTGGCAATATTTACAATGTAGCATTTGGATTCGTCGTTAATTACAATCCTATCTTGGCGCAATATTTAGGTCAGATCCAAGGCTATGACCCAGGGCAAATTAGTTCGGTTCTGATTTGGGCATCACTAGCTAATCCGCTGACAGCCAAACTTATCCAACACTTTGAAACTCGCCTAATTTTAGGCATCGGTACTAGTATATTTCTAATCAGTTGCTTCATGAATGTAACGCTCTCCTACTATAATGCGCATGACCAGTTAGTTTTGTCTCAACTGATTAAAGCAATGGGACTGCCTCTAGTAGGTACGCTCATCTCTTTTATATGTACAGAAAACATCACAAAAGAGCAATATAACAATGCCTCAGCACTCTATAACTTGCTCCGGAATGTCGCAGCGACCGTGGCAGGTGCAACTCTGAACACCTTGCTCACAAAGCGCGAGCAATTTCACTCCAACATCATTGTTGATCATGTATCCATTTACAATCAACCGACTCAGGCTCGTCTGCAACAGCTCAACGAGTTCTTTACAGGCAAGTTGGGTGACCCTCATGCAGCTCAATCTCAGGCTGCGCAGTCTATTTCGGAAACTGCACGTCAGCAGGCTTACATTATGGCCTACAGCGACTGCTTTTATATCATTGGCATAGCAGTCATCTTGGGCGCTATTTTTTGCATACCCTTCTTAACAAAGATCAGAAAGCCTGATGATATCGCTCAATGAATTGAGTGCTGAGTCAACACAAAAGCTAAAATGATAAAATCCTCTATCCAGTAAAACTAAGGTCTCATCTGTGCCATCCTTAGACCAATACTAGGATCGCCAGAACGACGAGCCAATTCTAACCAAATTATATCTTTCAAGGAGGATGAAAGATGCCATTTCGCGTAAGCGTTGGACCTACTGCCCTAACAATCAACCAAGGTAGCACCTTTATGGTAACTGAATATGACGGGCAGATCGCCAGCGACGGCGAACTCGGTGTCTTTGCAAGTGACACTCGCTTTGTCAGCTACTATGCAATCTCCGCGAACGGTCTGCCTTGGGAACGGCTGAATTCTTGCGTCACAGCTTATTACGCTGCACGGATCTACCTGACAAACTCGGAGTTAACTACCGAAGACGGTCCTATTGCCAAAGGCGCATTAGGGTTAGTCATCAGCCGGGTAGCAGAGGAAGGCATCCATGAGGATCTTGATATCACGAATTATAGTCTGACGGCAGTCCGCTTTAATTTAGAAATTGTGTTGCGATCAGACTTTGCTGATATTTTTGAGGTGAAAGCGCATAAATTTGTCCGCCGGGGGCATATACTCACTCAGTGGGACGAGGATAGTGGCGAACTGCATACAACCTACACTAACAAGGATTTCTACCGCCGCTTCATCTACCGACTGCATAACTACACATCTCCACCCCATTACGCTAATGGTCGTATCACTTTCGAGGTGGTGCTGCAAGCTGGCGCATCCTGGCATAGTTGCTGCTACTATATTTTAGGTTCTTGGCAACTTTTGGTGATCCTGGTTGGGGGAAGGCAGAAGGCAGAGGGCATTCGTCAGAAGGAAGAAAGAAGGAAAATTTCCGAAATGATTACCGTACAAGGATTTCAAAACTTCAGCATAGCTGCCTCCTGCCTTCTGCCTTAAAACCCTTTTCTGTGTTGATCACCAAAATTGGACAAGAACCCAAAAAAAATCGCTCTCCCTCATAGGAACCCCGCGCTATACACTATACACACTCTCCTCTACTCACTTAGGTTTAGCGCCGTCCGGATGTTAGTCATGATTGACGACTAGCGCAGCTGCACCATTAATCTTGCCACTGCGTAAAGCATTAAAGGCATCGTTTGCTGCCGTGAGGGGAAAAGCCTCCACCTCCGTGCGAATGGGAATTTTGGGAGCTAACGCCAGAAACTCTTCTGCATCTTTACGAGTCAGATTGGCAACGGAGCGCAGAACTCGTTCTGACCACAAAATATCATACGGAAATGAAGGGATATCACTCATGTGAATCTCGGCGCAGACTACAACTCCCCCTTTCGCAACCGCTCTGAGGGCAGCGGGGACAAGCTGACCTGCCGGCGCAAACAGAATTGCGGCATCTAGCGGCTCTGGCGGTAACTGATCAGAGCCACCAGCCCACACTGCTCCCAGATGACGGGCAAATTCTTGTCTCTTAATATCACCAGGGCGGGTAAAGGCAAAGACTTGCCGCCCTTGATAACGAGCCAGTTGAGTTAGGATGTGGGCAGCTGCACCAAATCCATAAAAGCCCAGCTTTTCGGCGTCATTGACCATTTTGTAGGAGCGATAGCCAATCAGCCCAGCACATAACAGGGGTGCAGCTTGTAAATCGGGATACCCCTCTGGAATCGGGAAGCAAAAGCGTTCGTCGGCAACGGTGTACTCAGCATAGCCGCCGTCAATTTGATAGCCGGTGAACTGAGCATAATCGCACAGGTTCTCACGATCGCTAAGACAGTAGCGGCAATGATTACAGGTGTGACCTAGCCAAGGGACGCCAACGCGATCGCCCACGGCAAATGCAAGGGCGCTCGAACCAGTCGCTTCAACAGTAGCGACAATCTGGTGACCTAGCACTAAGGGAAGTTTGGGCTGTGTTAGCTCTCCATCCACAATGTGCAAATCTGTCGCACAGATGCCGCAGACATGGACACGGAGCAGCACCTGTTCTGGTTGGGGGGTTGGCACCGGCAAGTCAGCAATCCGTAGGGGTTGACCGGGTGCATCTAAAATCATTGCACGCATAATTTGCTTCGAGCGCTGCTTTTATGCTAAAAAGAGTTAATTAACCGAATTTTAACACAAAATTATAGTAAGCATTTATAGCTTAGCACTACAGTCAGTAAATCGCAAAGTTTTCCTTAAGAGCGATCGCTCCAGCCAGTCCCGCAGCTAGAGCAAAGGGCACCGTCAGTCCATCAGACGATGATGTCAGAAATCGTTTTCCCGTCAATTTTTAGAGATCGTGTTTCAACAGCGTATAAGTTGTATAGGTTGTACCGTAAATATTCAAATCGTTATAGGTATTTTCTGAATTCGCTCTTCTGGTGCGCTTTGAGATTCTTCCTCAAGAGCCTGCCCCACTTCCTTTGCTCTCCATTCTCCCTAGTTGTAACAAATTCTGTAACAGTGACACTGTCTTCGCTTTTTCCCGTTTAAATTAGGACAATTATCTCAGGGGAATCCCTGAAGCGACGGGTAATGCTGTTTCAAGATATACGTGATTATCAAATTCTATTTCTGAGCTTGTTTCTGGTTTTGGGAATTGGTACAAGAGACTGGACGCTGCGACCGGAATTGATTGGGGTAGCGATCGCCACGTGTCTATCGATGCAATGGCTTTTGTCAACAGTCGTCAGATGGAAAGCAAGGGAGGCAGTTCTATTCTTTCTCCCTTGCAAAGAGCAAGAAAGCAACACACCACCTGGGGCCTTGTACTCTTTTCGCAGTGCTCTCATCACCTCTTTGGGACTTAGTCTGCTGTTAAGGGCTGAATACTGGACCACTATGGCTTTGGCAGCAGCGGTTGCCATCGCCAGCAAATTTGTCTTCAAAGTCGGCGAAAAGCATTTCTTTAATCCCGCCAATTTTGGCATCATTTTCGCCTTGCTACTCACGAACGATGCATGGGTAACGCCTGGACAGTGGGGCGAGGACTGGTGGTATGGGCTTTTATTTGCTGGCACTGGCGGCATGATTTTGCATGCCGTTGGTCGCTGGGATACTACAGCCGCTTTTTTGGGTAGCTACGCCGTCTTAGAGGCGATTCGCAATCTTTGGCTAGGCTGGACCTGGGATGTTTATTGCCATCGGATGATGAGTGGGTCTTTGCTTTTGTTTGCCCTATTTATGGTGACTGACCCCCGGTCAATTCCCAATGCTCGAACTGGACGTGTAGTTTGGGCAGTGTGCATCGCCATCTTGACTTTGATTTTACGGAATTATTTCTTTGTGTCCACCGCAGTTTTCTGGGCACTGTTTGCCCTTGCCCCATTAACCATCCTGCTAGATTTCCTTTGGTCTGCGCCACGTTTTTCTTGGACGAGTGAGTGGTTCTTTTTCACAAACAACAATCAATGAAACACTTAAAATTTTTCATCTCATTACTATTGACGATTCTGGCTTGTCTATGCTTTGCACCCACAGCTTGGGCATTTTGCGGATTTTATGTTGCTAAAGCTGATACTAAGCTGTACAACAAAGCTTCTCAGGTGGCGATCGCACGAAATGGCGATCGCACGGTGCTGACAATGGCAAATGATTACCAGGGTAACGTGAAGGATTTTGCCATCGTCGTACCTGTACCGACTGTTTTGCTTAAAGACCAAGTACACGTCAGCGAACCCAAGATTATGGAGCGATTGGATGCTTTTAGCGCGCCGCGATTGGTAGAGTATTTCGACTCTGACCCCTGTGCTGCAACCGACTGGATGGAGCAACCCGGATCTGCACCCACAGCAAGAAAGGCGGCTCCGTCAGGGAGCAGTGGCGCAATTCGTAATGGTGTCACTGTACTCGCCAGTTTCAACGTTGGCGAATACGACATTGTTATTCTTAGTGCTAGAGAATCTGGTGGGCTGGAAACTTGGCTCAACCGCAATGGTTACAAAATCCCCAGAGGAGCAAAACAGTTACTACAGCCCTATATCCGCTCCTCAATGAAATTCTTTGTCGCCAAAGTCAACTTGGATAAATTCGCGGAAACTGGCTATCAGTTTCTTCGTCCGTTGCAAATTTCTTACCAATCGCCCAAGTTCATGCTTCCGATTCGTTTGGGCATGATCAACGCCACCACGGAGCAAGATTTAATTGTCTACATTCTATCACCCAAAGGACAAGCAGAAATCACCAACTACCGCACAGTGAAAATCCCCTCAAACACAAACATTCCCTTGTTTGTCAAAGATGAATTTGGCGATTTTTACAAGTCTATGTTCCAAACCACATACACAAGAGAAGACCGAAAAGTGGCATTTCTGGAATATGCTTGGGACATGAGTACTTGCGACCCTTGCTCGGCCGTTCCCCTGACCAGCGAGGAACTGAAGCTTGCAGGCGTATTTTGGCTAGATGATGATATGCCTTCCAGGTTTGGTCGCCCCTTTCCCTCAAGTAATGTCTTCATCACCCGTTTGCATGTCCGCTACACTCGCGACAAGTTCCCTGAAGACCTGATGTTTCAAGAAACCTCCAACCGCGAATCTTTCCAAGGGCGTTACATTTTGCAACATCCGTTCACAGGCGCAGCCAACTGTCAGGCTGGCAGAGAATACAAGCGGTCTTTGCCCTCGCGCTTTGAGGGGGAGGCACAGACCCTTGCGCAACTAACCAACTGGAATATCCAAGACATTCGCCAAAAAATGAAGCTAGGTGGTCAAGTTAGTACGAATTGGTGGCATAAGCTTCTGCAGTTGCTTGGACTGGGTTGAGAAATTTGTCAAGTACACAACATTCGCTCTTTCTTGTCCTCCTTGTCCCCCTTTTTACACAAAAGTTAGGTAAATAATTGTATACCTATAATCTTCGCTTAACCATTAGGCATAAATATGAGAAAAATGTGCAGTATTCCTTATTAAAGGATATTCCCCCGTAATCATACTGATATGCTCAAAAGAAGCCTCGTTCTGTTCTTGCTGGCATCACTTGTTGCTAACCCAGCCGCCAAAGCCGAAGTTAAGCTGATTGCAACTGGCAGCCTGAGCGGCAGTATTGGCGATCTCTCCACGGAAACGTCCGCTCCCTAAGTATAGAATGATGCTGTTGGTAAATACGGGGTAAGACCCCTCGTTCTACAGAAAATAGGCAATTCCAAGAGCGCGATCGCAGTCTGAGATTGTCCCTCAACGCCCATAAAATCTTTGGGGTGAGGGGTCATACCCTTGAATGGCCAACAGTAAGTAGGTGGACAAAAATATTTACAGTCATTGCGAACGAAGTGAAGCAATCCCAAACAACATGGCTGAAATATCCAAATTGCCTTGTACGATATCTCACATCTTGCACTCCTTGCAATAACGCTATTTTTGTAGGGTGGGCAATGCCAGC
>CAZZYE010000076.1:3909-14919 GCA_964658145.1 uncultured Stigonema sp. | reverse complement strand
GCAACGGATGACATAACGGATGTAACGGATAATTTAACTGTGGGACTTACAGATCTTGCATCCGCACTCGTCCGCTACAACATCCGCTGCCACATATTAGCGGAATTTACTGGGATCTAAGCGATAGCCAGTTTGAGGTTGAGACGAACGACCAAGTGCCACTCCATTGCGAAGTTTGGTTCCGGTACCGCGATCGGCGCGATCGAGGAAAGGTTTCAGATTGATGGCGTCTTTAGATGAAGAAACGGGTTTTTTGCCGCCGTTGAAAATTGAGCGACCTAAATTATATACTTGGTCTACGCCGTTGCCGCCGCTACCAGTACTTGTATAAGTGTTGACGCCAACAGTTTGCTGTCCGTTATCAGCGTCTGTTAAGTTTTGGAAAACGCTATTACGTACAACATTTGGGTCTTTTTCGGGAGGTACTGTTAAGACAATTCGACAGTTCGGATTAGACTCAGTTGTCACGCAAAGAATGTTCTGTGTGTTTTCAACGCCTGTTTGAAGTTCCACCAAGCCATCTGGGCGATATGATTCTAAGCGCTGGGCGATCGCTTGGCAGCGTTTTTGTGTATCCCAGCCCCCACCCAAACTTCTCGGATTCGCCCAAGCAAAGTATTCACCTTGACGGCTTTCAGGCTGGTACATAACAGTGTACTGACCATTGTAGAACTGACAGCTAAACCGAGTACCACTATTCACAGTAGTTGAAGTATCTGTTGTTGTCCTTGTTCTTGAGGTATCTGTTCGTGTGTTTGTTGTATTTGACGTGTCACTTCCTGATTGTGTTGGTACGACAACATCATCAGAAGAACGACCACCTTGTGCGATCGCAGCAGAATTACCTAGGAATAAGGACAAACCAAGACCGCCCAAAAATAGAAATTTCAAAGTTGGTGATGACATAAATCATCCTTACACTTGTATTAACTTAGGGAGTTGATAGCTTCAATGACGAAGAATTTCGTTTTTTGATTCAGCGCGATCGCTATTACCATGCAAAGCTGTACTTAGAAAGGAACCGTCAGCGGAATACCGTTATCTGTGGGTTTAAATTGGAGTATAAAGGGAACTGCTTTCAGTACCCACTCAGAAATGGGTGTGTAAGCAGCAGCTTCTTCTCCAAAGCAAATTTCCAGCATATCAGTATGAATGATCCCAGGATTGAGGGGAATAGCAGCCATACCAGCAGGTAGTTCTTGCGCTAAAGAACGAGTTAGCCCTTCAATTGCCCACTTGGAAGCACAGTAGGGCGCAACCATAGGGGAAGTAGAGCGTCCCCAACCGGAACTAAAGTTGACAATAATACCACTTTTCCTCTCTACCATTGCTGGGACAAAGTGGCGAATTACATGAACAACTCCTTTGATGTTGACATCAATAAGCCGTGAAAATTCCTCAGCCGGAACCTGCCACAAAGGCGCTAAGTGATTCACACTTGCTGCATTATTAATCAGCAAATCTGGTGGTTCGTATTGGTTGAGTAAGTTCTGTGCCCAAGCTTTGACTTGTTGCTCATCCGCTACATCTATAGTGGCAAAATCATGGGGCGAACCAAACTTTTGGCGTAATTTCTCCACTGCTTTTTCTGAACGAGCGCAACCGACAACAGTATGTCCCTCATGAATAAACTGCTCAGTCATTGCATAACCGAGACCCCGACTCACACCAGTAATAAGAATGAGCTTTTTCATATTTGTGCTTGGCATTAACCGCCCGTTATAAAAAACCTATGCCCATGTCTTTACTTGCTAACTTAGCATAATTAAGGCGTTGCTGAATTGAGGTATGAATCCGGATGTAGAGACGTAGCACTGCTACGTCTCTACAATAATTTTGGTCCGCACGTAAAATCATTTATTTTCATACATGGAATCAGCAACGCCATAATTAATATATGTAAAAGTTTAAGAGGTTAGTTAATATGGGTAAACTTGTAATGCCAAATCTTCAGGGCAAACAGATGGGGCAAGTTATCGTCACCCTTACCGTCACTAACCGTATTGATCAAGTTTTAGCTGAGCGAGGCTTTATTCCGACTCTTGCAGTTCGCTCCTGCACCTTAAATGATGTCTTAGTCGATACAGGAGCTACTCTACTATGTTTGCCTACAGCTGTTATTAGTCAGCTGGGTTTAGTCCAGGGAGGAGAAGCAAGTGTAGAGACAACGGCTGGAGTTCAACAAGGGCGGATTTTTCGAGATGTTGAACTATGTATTGAAAATCGGCGAGGCACATTTGACTGTCTAGAACTTACAGAGGTACCTTATGCCTTGTTGGGCGTGACGCCAATGGAAGTTTTGGGTTTGGAACCAGATCTGAAAAATCGCAAATTGCGGATATTGCCAATGAACTCTGAGCAAACTTACCTCAGCATTTTGTAAGCCAGCCAATCCTCTGTGCTTCCTAGGCGGTTCGTTTCCACAAAAAAGCCTGTCGTATCAAGAAGGGGGAATATAATTAAGTAAATAGGCGATGAAAAACAGCTGTAAAGTTTATGTAAGGTGCGTTACGCTTCGCTAACACACCCTACGCTTACTTAATTTTAGGTGTAAAATTACACATCTTTAGCCTTGGCGTCTTAGCGGTTTTTTTATAGGTAATCTTCGGGAGGGAAGGGAGTAAGATTTATTTACTGCTATAATATTAACCCTCATAGTTACCACCACTAACTTTGCCCTGGAAAACAATGTACTGGTAGAGGTTGTAGAACAGCATGATAGGTATAAGGAAGCCAATAAAGATAATCATAATCACCAGCGAACTGGCATCAGCGGCTGCTTCATAGATGGTGATCTGTGTGGGAATGATGTAAGGAAAGACAATCAACCCCAGCCCAATAAATGTGAGTACGAAAAGCAGAATTGTCCAGACGAAAGGCGCTCTTTCTTCTTGACGATTGAGACTTCTGAGGAGTTGCCAAATCAGCAGCACTCCCAGCAAGGGAATTACGGCAAATATATAAACTAGCGGTTGCTCAAACAAGCGCGACCGAGTATTTGCGTAAAATATCGGTGTCGAAATTGTGATGAAAACAGATCCAATCAGCGTTGTCCATGCAGCAAGTTTGGCGGTTTTATAGTGAGTTGTCTGCAATTCCCCTGTAGTTTTCCACACGAGATAAGTTGAGCCAATGAGGACATATCCTTGGATCAACGTCAAAGCCACTAGCACTGACTGCCAACTTAACCAGTCCCAAGTTGTGCCGATAAAATGACCCGACTTATCAACTGCAATGCCTTTGAGAACAGCACCAAGAGCGAAACCTTGACCAAGTGCTGCTACGAAACTTCCAACCCCAAAGGCGTAATTCCAAAATAATTTTCGTCTTGCTAGCGATCGAAACTCAAACGCCACACCGCGAAAGATAAACCCAAACACCATTGTGAGAATTGGGATGTACAAGGCACAATCCAGCCTGACTCTACAGCAATATATCCCAAAGGAGCTGCAAAAACCCAACCAAGCATCAGCCAACGTTGTTGGGTAATATTTTCTGCTGAGAGTTTACCGCGTAACCACTGTAGCGTAGTCAATAGCATCAATCCGGCGAAGAAGAAACCGATCGCAATCATGGTGCGAAAAGCATAGTAGATCAAACCCACCAAATGAGGACGATCCTCTGGTTTCCACTCCTTCAATCCTCTGACAGGACATGGTAGTTTTTGTTTAAATTCTAAAATGTAGCCAAGTGCACCGGGAATCTTTATTTCCCAGTCATTTTTCTGCGCACTTTCGTTGGGTATCGCTACTAGACTCCAATCAGCTGGTTGTCCAGCAGGTGTTGTCTCCCAGTGCGCTTCCATTGCTGCCAGTTTTGCGGGTTGATAGTGAAATACTTGTTCACCGCTCAAATGCCCGATGTATATTTGTAACGGAGCGACGGCGATCGCGTAGTTATCGACCAAGGATTAAACTGCATTAGCCGTTTACAGCAACCACTCTGCGAATACTGTGCCACCGGCGATTCACATCAATGCCAGTCTTTCCGCGAATACGGCATTACTGGTTTACCTGGGGGATTCGCTGAACATGTGGTGATCCCTGCCGTCAATGCTATCCGTATTAATTCAGACTTGGACAATGTCGAGGCTGTTCTCACAGAACCCCTTGGTTGTATCGTTCATGCCTCAGATATGGTGGCACGTTCCCGGACACGCTATGCAATTAATGCTGACGATCGCGATCGGCGGGTGCGGTCAATTTTGATTTTTGGCGCTGGACCTGCGGGTTTGATATTTACTCAGTACCTGCGAAATGTCCTTGGGTATGATGGCTTGCTTCTAGTCGTCGAGCCAAATCCACGCAAGCGCGAGTTAGCAGTACGCTTCGGTGCCGAGGCGATCGACCCCAATGCGTTTGATCTGGTAGAAGTGTTGCAGGAGAAGACCGGAGGACGGCTTGTGGAGTATTTAATCGATGCTTCTGGATCTGGTTCTGTCTTTACATCTATCCCCCGTTTGATTCGCAAACAATCCACAGTACTACTTTACGGATTAGGTCATGCAGGCACAGATTTAAGCGTACTGAACAATTTACAGTACATAGAACCGACGCTGGTAACTGCTACAGGCGCGTCAGGTGGATTCGATACAGACGGACGCCCATTAACCTACCGTAGATCAATGAGCTTAATTGAAGCCAAGCAGATAGAGGTGGCTTCATGGATCACCCACCGTTATCACTCCCTTGAAGCAGTGTCCCAAGCCTTTACCAGTGACCACCAAGCTCACGATTATATTAAAGGTGTATTTGTGTTACCATCTTGACTATAGGACTTATATTTGATTTGTGAAATACACGTAGGGTGTGTTAGGACGAAGTCCGTAACGCACCATCCCAAGCTTTCGGTGCCGTACTCTCGTCTAACGCACCCTACCACACTAATGAGATTTTTTCAAAAACAAAATCGGATTGCTATAGCTTGACAATAGCTTGGTGAATATTCACGCTACTTTTGACTCTTAAAGCCTTTATCGAAAAAATGGGTTGAAAACCCCGTCCTTCTAGGACGGCTTTTCAAGATGTTTGGATATATTTTTTAAGAACCTCAATTGGCGCTCCACCCACAGAAGAGGCAAAATAGCTAGGACTCCAAAGAGCATCTTTAAAGTTGGGTGGATGCGGTTTCATAACTCCAGACCAATCAGTAATGGTTTCACAATTAAGGCTGCTACTGTCAGAAAACGTCAAAATGGGTGGTATGTTTCGCTGCGGATTGAGGATAAATCTGTACCCGATTACGTTTCCATGCCCTTAACTGAAGTTAAAACGGTTATTGGTTGCGACTTGGGTTTAACTAAACTAGTCCACCTTTCTGATCGGCGTACTATTAACAACCCTAGATTTGCTACCAATAAAAAAACCAGACGTACTTTAAAGATTAGGCAACGTCGGGTTAATCGGAAAAAGAAGGGAAGTAAAAATCGTAAAAAGGCAGCACAAATAGTAGGAAGACTTCATAAAAAGATATCTGATCTCCGTCAAGCATATCAGTGGGATGTCGCCAATGAAATAGTATCTCGTAATGTAGACGCTATTGGGTTGGAAGATTTAAATGTTGCTGGTATGTTACGACGGTGTAAGGTGAAAGTCGATGAAAAAACTGGACGATTCTTAAAAAATGGACAATCAAGAAAAAGGGCATTAAATCGCTCTATTTCTGACGCTGGATGGACGGAATTAACTTCAAAAATCGAGTATCTCGCTGCGAAGCAAGGAAAGGTTGTAATTAAAGTTAATCCGCGATATTCCTCACAAGAGTGTCGCAACTGTGGTCATGTTGACAAATTGAATCGTGATAAAGAACGCTTCATTTGTACAAGTTGTGGTCACATCGATCATGCCGACATTGGTGCGGCAAAAACGATCTCCAGGAGAGCAACAGAAGCTATTCAAAGTATGGTACTGGGGGACTCTCAGAAACCTGGACCACGGGGTTCTAAACGCCTAAAACACTGTCAGGAGATATCAGCACGCACTACGGAGTGCAAACGTGTTGAGCCTAGGAACCCTAGCAATAGGGATATGTTGGCTGAAAAGTCTTCAGAATCTCCGTGGCTTTAGCCCGGAGAGCGTCAAGATTCAGAGTCAGCGCCCTGGATTACTAGAACCAAACTATAACTTGAAAACCCTTGAGGATGTATCCTCCTGAGTCGGATACATCCGTGTTCAAGGAAGAACCCTCTGCAAGCTGTTACCAGGTGGAAAGAATCCCTGTCTCCTCGCTGTGCGGGAAGTCGTCAAGGAGTGGGAATGCTTGAAACAGTAAACGGTAGATCGGGTGTCAGCCCTGGTCCACGTTTGTCAAATTGAGAGTTGACAACTAAGAGCCGCTCCCCAACTTGGGTAATGGCAGTCGGGTAGGCAAACGATGGGTCAGTCGTGCTGGAAACCACGGTGCCACGGGAGAAATTCTCTGTTAGTTTCACGAGGACTATCAAAGATTGCTGGTTACGCACAACGTACAAAATCTGCTCCCCGCTGAGCAAGATACCATCGCCATTGGTAAGTGTCTCACCGCCTAGGTCAATTTCGGTGACTTGCTTGCTTGCAATATCGATCCTAAAGAGCTTTCCGGTATTGCTTTGCACAACTATCAGGTACTTTCCGTCTTTGGTTGCGGCGATGCCGTTGAGGTTAAAGCCTGACTGGTACTTTACACTTGTAGCAGTAAAATCAAGCCAAGGCTCAAACACGATTTCCTGAGCCTGATTGGACGAAACTTTGTACAATATTGGGTCAGATGAGTCGGTGAAGTACGCATCTCCATTTGGGGTAATGGCGGCATCATTGATGAATGTGGAAGCCTTTTGGTTACTGAACTTACCAAGCAGTTTGCCACTGTGAATGTCGTAGACAAAGATTTGACCAGTATTGCCTCCTGCTACAAACAGACGGTCTTTGTAGTCGTCCACTTTCACGCCGATGGCTGTGGTGCGCCCTGACTCGCCACCCGGTAGGAACACGTCTGCTGATTCTTTTTGGAGATTACCTCGGAAAATCGTGCCGTCTGTAGTGCTACTTACAAAAAAATCCTTGGTTCTGTCTCGGTAGGCAATACTTTCTGGAAAAACAGCCTCCCCGGGAAGGATGTAGCGGTCGAAGGTGGTAACTTTAGCTTGGGCACTGGCTAAATCGAAAGTGATTAGTGAGACTACCACGACTACGAGCAGCAAGAGGTACTTGAATTTAGACATCAGTTTTTTTTAAACTTTACAACTCCAGATTGAGTGTATAGCTTTAACTACTGGTTGTATATAATTTAACTTTCAGTTAATTCTAAGTTAACTCAGATCTTGCACCAATCCCTAACGAATAGAATTCGCGGCTATACAAACTAAGTCCGCATAACAAGGACTCACAGAAAATCAAGGGTTTGAAACCCGCGTACTGCAAAGCAGAAGCCGAAGGCTAGGCGGTGAGTCCAGCCCTGAAGGAGGGAAACCCTCCGTAGGGGACTGGCGAACCCGAAGGGGTTTTGTCTGTGTAGCCGCGACTTACAGTCGTCAGGTGCAAGATGTGAGTTAACAGTCATCATTCTAGAAAGCCGCCGAGGGGTGTCACCCTCCAGACAGCTAGTACGCTGCTTCAGGTAAACTCAAGTGTAATTTGGCTCTTGGTTGTTGCTCTGGAGATGACATAATGCTTCTTCTCGATGCTCCCAATGTTCAAGTAATTGCAGGCGAAAATGCGGTTCCTGTTTCTCAACTGCCGAAAGTTTGGCAAGAGATGGCTGCGTCTTACGCTGGCTTTGGACTTTTAGATCCGCAAAGCTATGTTGAAATGGCGCAGTTGTTCCAGTACAAATTGGAGCAGGGTGATATTGATCTATTCAACGAACGCCCACAACTTGCTCACTTATTGCCATCATTTACTGAGTTGTTCGGACAGTTGGCGCGGGAAACGCTCTTATTCTACGGACACGACTTTAAGGTTGAAAGCTATCCGAATTTTGCAGAAGTTCTTCGTGAAGTAGAGTCCAAGGGGTTAGAGTATGCGAATGAAGTGAAAGTCGCTCACATCGGCATGGAACTGTTTCATGAGTTCGGTTATGAACTTCCCGCAAGCTTCTACCAAGTGCATCTTGCCCCTATTTACCGCGACCATGTGTTTGAAGAACGGGCTTTACGGTTTGACCCTCGTGATGCAGAACACAAGCGTTCTTGGGATGCATCACTTCACGCCTGCAAGGTATTTGCTGTGCAAATGAAGGTGCAAAGCATCGCTTCCAAATACGGTTTTACCTATCAGCACGGTTGCGGTTGCGAAAACCATTTATCCTCTATTGATCAGTCTCGGGGAGCTTTTGACTATGAATTGCATCCCCAAAAGCGTCAACGCTGGATTCGCAGTTTCATCTGGACAGCATGGTATGAGTATGCCTTCTTCCCCATCGTACCGAATACGAGTTACTTAGTGTAATAGGGAATGGGGAGGTAAAGAATTAAAAATTAAAAATTAAAAAGGGGAATTTTTAATTTTGCATTTTTAATTTTTAATTTATTTCTCCCTATTTTGCAGTTTCCAGCACTAAATCTTGAAACATGGGTGTGCTGAGGTAACGTTCGCCATAGGAAGGTTGGATGAGGACGATTAGACGACCCGCATTTTCTGGGCGTTTAGCTACCTCGATCGCCGCATACAAAACTGCACCAGAGGATATACCCGACAACAAACCTTCTTCCCTTGCTAGCCGCCGCCCATATGTCATCGCCTGATCGTCGCTAACAGTAATCACTTCATCAATCAAATCTGTGCGGAGAATCTCAGGGACAAATCCGGCACCAATACCTTGGATTTTATGCGATCCTGGTTGACCTCCAGAAATGACAGGACTATTACTCGGTTCAACTGCGATCGCCTGAAAACTTGGTTTGCGCTTTTTAATGACTTCAGCAATTCCAGTAATCGTCCCACCAGTACCGACACCGGCAATCACGATATCCACCTCCCCATCCGTATCCGCCCAGATTTCCTCTGCGGTAGTTTCTCGATGAATTTTCGGATTAGCTGGATTGCGGAATTGTTGCAACATAAAAGCATTAGGAGTTTCAGCCACAATTTCTTCAGCTTTGCGAATTGCTCCTCGCATTCCCTCAATTCCTGGTGTCAGAGTCAAAGTTGCACCATAAGCTTTTAGCATGGCGCGTCGTTCTGAACTCATGCTTTCGGGCATTGTCAAAATTAAACGATAACCACGAGCTGCCGCTACCATTGCTAGCCCAATCCCCGTATTACCGGAAGTCGGCTCGACTAAAATGCTTTTTCCTGGTTTAATCAACCCCTCCGCTTCTGCCGCCTGCACCATACTTGCAGCAATGCGGTCTTTTACCGAAGCGGCTGGGTTCATTCCTTCCAATTTCATCACAATCCTCCCCACACATCCTTCAGCTTGGGGAATCTTGTTTAGCCGAACTAAAGGAGTTCGTCCAATCAGTTCTGTAACGTCATTAGCAATGCGCATTAATTTCCTCCTAAAAAGCTACAATTACGACCGATTTTTCTCTGTATAAATAAGGTTGTAGTGATTTAAGCACATAAATATAGATTTGAAAAAATATTATGTTTACTTTCGTATTTTAAGACTATTTTTAATAGTTTTCAATTTGTAAATTAAATTTAAGATTTTGTTAGTTGTTAGTAGGGGCGAACGGCCGTTCGCCCGTACAGTCGTTAGTTGTTGGGACAACTAATCATTGTAAGGGCGCTCCGACCGTTCGCTTCTACTAACCACTAACCATTCCCAGTAAAGGACTGTACTTTTTTGAGTACAGGATTTGGTTTCAAAGAACGAGCAAACAAACCATCATCTACCAAAGGATAGACTGGTTTAATGTTGAGTACACAAATGCCAGACCCCCACCTTCTAAATACAAGTACCATAGCCCAAAAATACTAGTACCCATACCCCAAAAAATTTTTGAAAAACTTAGCAAGTGGGAATTACAGGCTTTGAGTACAACCTTAATTAATTTAATAATCTTGATCCAGTTGAGACAAAACGTTGTGTGGTGAGGCAGATGATATAAAAGCTATAGGATTTACGCAGAGATTCCCCTCTACCCCCCGACATTCCTAGACACAAGCCTAGGAACAAGGGGGGACTTCTTAAACCCCGATCCCTGCAAGCAGGATAAATCAAAATGAACGAGGGTGGAGTGCCTCAGTCCTATTTTAATCCCTGATAGGGATTCATACATATGTTTCGCCGCCTCCATAGATACAATACAACATTCTGTGCACGAGGTGTGTTTGACAGAGATGAAAACCGCAATAACAATTACCAAAGCAGGTAACGGCTGAAGATACACGGTCGCATCAACAAAGTTGTCACAGGAAGCTTGCATCAATCGAGCGTAAGCGCATGAGGAGGAGCCAGCACTCTCCGGCGGGTTTCCCGCTCCCTGGTGACTGGCGCTGGTTTCCTGAGCTACGGGCGACTGGCGCGTTCAAGATACTTTCTCGCGATCGTGCGTACTCCCAAACAAGGGAGAGCCAATATGAAATGCAAATTTGTAAAGATTCTCACAGTTTGTTTAATTACTTTAGCTGTACTTTCTCCAGAGGTAGTAGTATTTGGCGTGGTTTGGGATCGACATATGTCGCTAGTACAAATACAGCATTTATCCTGTAAAGGTAATCAGATTAGTACAGGCAAATTGGCATTTTATCCCAAACAAGAAGATCTAGTATCGGATCGAGATCAAACTAGCAACAAATTCTTTAATGCCAATTTTGTTGAGCAATTCTTGACTTTCACTGAACACTATAAAATTGTCAAGATAATGCAATGGCTTTTCTTGTTTATTCCTATTTTTTTAGGAATATTAACTCTTGTGTACGATAGGTATCTTATGTATCGCGCTGCTATTTTTCAACAACAAGTAGAAATGTTAGAAAAGCTGTGGCAGCAAAGTATTGAGCAATAAGCAGGTGGGTTCGCTAATGGCTAATGGCTAATAGCTCATGAGTAAGGTCAGACTGGCAATTAGCAATTCCCCAATTAACA